>JANPDB010000340.1:0-7342 GCA_031431255.1 Acidimicrobiia bacterium
GATCCACCGTCGGCTGACAAGCGCTACCGCCAGAATCAAGGGGGTCCCGGCCACGACGACCGGGAACCCGGCCTGAAGCGCTTGGAGCACCGGCGTCGGTCGGCTGCTGATCGGCCGCGAGATCGTCACGACGAAGACCAGGAAGACATAGGACCAGGCCAGGACGTCCCAACCGCCCCCGACAACGGAGAGAACGCGCTGACGACGGGAGCGTTCCTGTACTGGGATTCGTCGACGCCGCCATTGCATGAGCGACCAGTCTCGTCGCCTGGCCGGCCAACCAAAGGGATTCGACCGGTCCGCGGCGAACACCGCGGCGTCGAGAATCCGACGCGAGGTTTCCCCTATGGCGATAGGAGAAACTATCCTTGCCCTGCGGACGGTTGCACCTCACGGCCGACCGACCGCCGAAGTACTCCTCTCAAGAACACCAGCGAACCGAGACGTCAACCGTGGACACGCCCCTCCTCCAGCTCGAGAACCTCCACGTGCACGTGGCGGCCACGGAATCCACCGAGCCGAAACCGATTCTGCGAGGCGTCGATCTCACCGTACGCGCCGGAGAGGTGCACGCAGTCATGGGTCCGAACGGCTCGGGGAAGTCGACACTCGCAAACACGCTGCTCGGGAACGACGAATACGCCGTGTCCTCTGGCCGAATCCTGTTCCGCGGGGACGACATCGGTGGATGGGAAACGGACACACGGGCAAAGGCCGGCATGGTCCTCGCGTTCCAGCACCCCGAAGAGATCCCGGGGGTCACGATGGTGAACTTCCTGCGCCAGGCGTTGTCCGCCCGCAAGGGGATCGACCTGTCGATCCTCGAGCTGCGGCTCTCGATCATGGAATGGATGCAACGCCTCGGCATGGACGCAGAGTTCGCCAACCGCTACCTCAACGAAGGGTTCTCCGGCGGCGAGAAGAAGCGCAACGAGATCTTGCAGATGGCCATCTTGGAGCCCGACCTCGCGATCCTCGACGAGACCGACTCCGGTCTCGACATCGACGCTCTGCGCGTCGTCGCCGGTGGTGTCCAGGAGGTGCGCAGAGCGCGGCCGAATCTTGGTGTCGTCGTCATCACCCACTACCAGCGCCTGCTTGAGCTTCTCCAGCCCGATGTCGTCCATATCCTGATCGACGGCCGCATCGTCGAATCGGGTGGGCCCGACCTCGCGATCCGCCTCGAGGCCGAGGGCTTCGACGCGTGGCGAGAGATGGCTCTCCAGTGAGCCTTCTCCGAGCGGCCGACGTTCGGCGGGACTTCCCGGTGTTCGAACGACAGATCGATGGGCAGCGCATCGTCTACCTCGACTCGGCGAACTCGACCTTCAAGCCACGCCAGGTCATCGACGCGATGTCGTCGTTCATGGCCTACGACTATGCGCCGATCAATCGCTCGTCGTACAAGCTGGCGGCTGCCGCGACCGACCACTTCGAGGGCGCACGGGCCAAGGTGGCGTCGTTCATCGGAGCGGCCAAGCCCCATGAGGTGATCTTCACCAAGAACGCCACAGAGAGCTTGAACCTGTTCGTTCGGTCGTGGGGCGGCGACAACATGCGTTCCGGCGATGTCGTCGTGCTCACCGAGATGGAGCACCACGCCAACATCGTGCCGTGGCATCAGCTCGCCGCAGAGCGCGGGATCGAGATCCGGTGGATCCCCGTCATGGCCGACGGAACTCTTGACCTGACGAACCTGGGCACGCTGCTCGACGGGGCGAAGGTGTTGTCGTTCACGGCGATGTCGAACGTGCTCGGCACGATCACCCCAACCCGTCTGCTCACCGACGCCGCCCACGCCGCAGGCGCGATCGCCATGGTCGACGCGTGCCAGTTCGTGCCCCACAACGTGACCGACGTCCGTGCGCTCGGGGCCGACCTCCTCGCGTTCTCGTCGCACAAGATGTGTGGCCCCACTGGCATCGGGGTTCTCTGGGGCCGAGAGGCCATCCTCGACACGATGCCGCCGTTCCTCGGTGGCGGCAACATGATCACCGACGTCCGATTCGACGGGTTCACCGCGGCCGGACTTCCCGACAAGTTCGAGGCGGGCACTCCGCCGATCATCGAGGCGGTCGGGCTCGGCGCCGCGATCGATTACGTGACGTCGCTCGGGATGGGCGCCATCCGCCAGCATGAGATGGCCTTAACCCGCTATGCCCTCGACACCCTCAACGACCGATTCGGCGCCGACATCACGATCCACGGCCCCGACAACGTCGAACAACGCGGGGCGGTGCTCTCGTTCGCCTTCCGCGATGTGCATCCCCACGACGTCAGCCAAATCCTCGACGAATCCAACGTGTGCATACGAGCCGGCCACCACTGCGCGAAGCCGCTCATGCGGGCCATCGGCGCCGGTGCCACTGCACGGGCGTCGTTCTATCTCTACAACGACGAAGCCGATGTCGACGCGCTCGCTGATGCCCTCAGCGGTGTGGGCGACGTGTTCGGGCTCTGAAAGACTGAGGACTCCATGGCCGGCCTCGAAGACCTCTACCGCGAGATCATCATCGATCACTACAAGAACCCGCGGAACAAGGGTGAACTGGCCACGCCGCCGGCACACCGCACGGAGGGCATGAACCCGACCTGTGGCGACGAGATCTCTATCTACCTCGTCGTCGACGGGACCGGCCCTGACGCGGTCGTGACGGACGTCAAGTTCGGAGGCCAGGGTTGCTCCATCAGCCAGGCGTCGGCGTCGATGATGTCAGCTGCCGTCAAGGGCAAGCCGGTGAGCGAGGCCCGACGCCTCATCGGTGCGTTCAAGGCAATGATGGGGATCGAAGGGGCCGACTCGGTCGACCCCGCCCTGTCCGACGTGAAACTCGGCGATCTCGCCGCCCTTCGCGGTGTGGTGAAGTTCCCTGTGCGCATCAAGTGCGCGGTTCTCGCCTGGAACACGATGCAGCAGGGTCTCGACGAATCCGCGAACTCCTGACGCACTGGCTTGGGAGAGAGGTTGCCCCCATACATGGGGGCTGAACACCTCCGAACGTCGCTGGGAGGTGATCAGCCGCACGACCGTTGCGTGCTCACGCTCCCCCAGGACGGCTGGGCCAACGCCCCAGCCCTCCGCACCGGGACGAGCCGACACGGAGGACGACCGTGACGAGAAACGGGTGTTTCCGCCGTCCTCGCTGCGCCAAACTGAAGAGGTGAACCCCCTCGCCTGGCTCGTCCCGGCCGCGCTCACCGGCGGCGCAGCCGCGGTCTCGTTCTTCTCGTCTCGTCGAGCGTGGGCAGCGATCGACACGCCAACCATCGCCACCGGAAACGTCGTGATCGGCCGCGTCGAAGTGGCAGGCAAGGCCGGCCCCGGCCCATCGGGCACGCGAGTCGTATCGCCGATCACGGCCCAGACGTGCGTCTGGTGGAGCGTCGAGGTGGAGGAGGAGACCGGGAGCGGGAAGGACAAGTCGTGGAAGACCCGACACAAGGCGACGTCGGAGCCCGCCATCACTGTGGACGACGGTTCCGGTCCGATCTTCGTCGACCTCACGGGTACCTCTATAAGCAGCCCGGAGACCAACGTCATCAAAGCTGACGATGCACCGCCATCGTTGACGGCGAACGCCCTCACCGCGATCGCGCGCGGCGAGCCGTTCCTTCCCGAAACCTCCGAGGACGACCGGGGCTTCTTCGACCGGCTCCACACCGGCTGGGCCACCGACACGCCGATCACGAGACTCACCGGCACCTGGCGGATCAGCGAGACCTACGTCCCCGAGGGAAGCGACATCTATGTACTCGGTTCGACGACGTTCGACGAGGAACGGCACGCAGCAGTCTTCGTGAAGGCCAAGGACCGCCCGCTCTACGTCTACTCGGGAAGCGAGGGCCAGCTCACGAAGAACGCTCGACGTCTGATGATCGTCAGCGCGCTTGCGATGCTGGTCCTGGCCTACGTCACCGTCGCCGTGTTCACCGGATCGACGTATGTCAAGGCGGACGGCAAGGAGGGGATCCATCCGAATTGGAGCCGAGGTCCGATCGGGCCGACGGTCATGCTCTTGGCGATGTTCGTGGTCCAGGTGATCCGCATTCGCAACCGCATCGTGACCGTTCGCGAGCAGTACCAGGCCGCCCACCGCCTGGTCGACATCGCCGAGAAGAAGCGGACAACCCTCGTTCCCCAACTCACGGCAGTCGTCAGCGCCGCGGCGACCCACGAGCGTGAGGTGCAGGAATCCGTCGCCTCCCTTCGGGGGACGGCCCTCGACGCGGAGAACATCGCGGCAATCGCCGAAGCGAGCCCGTCGTTGAAGACCAACGAGAATTTCCTGCAACTCCAGAGGGCGTTGACCGACGTCGAGAACAACCTCGCTGTCGCCCGCGGGTTCGTGGCCGACAGCGAGGCCGTCTACAAGACCCGGGTCCAGTCGTTCCCCGACTCGCTCATCGCGCCGTGGCTCGGAATCGACCTCGACGGAACGAAACCCGGCGAAGCCACCCGCCGTTGAGTCGCTGAGGATCGGTCAGAGCGAGTCCTGATCGAAGAAGCGACTGGCGGTCTCGTCGGCGTCTTCATCGCTGGTCGAGCCACCGGCGATGGATCCGTTGAGCCCGCTCATGGCCCCGGCGCCGGTACCGTCCGCGGCGACTTTCTGCAGGCGGTCTCGGCCCGCCTTGACGGTCTTCACGGTGCGATCGAGGACGATTTCGAAGCGGGCGAGGTGCTGATCGCACCAGTCCTCCGCCTCTCGCTTCTTCCGTCGCGAGTCGGCTTCCGCTTCATCGACGAGCTTCTGTGCTTTCGACTTGGCGGCGCGGACGATCTCCTGGCGGGACACAAGCCTCTCCGCGCGCGTCCTGGCCTCGTCGAGGATCTCGTCGCCTTCACGACTGACCTTGTCGAGGAACTCCCGGCGCTCCTTGAGGAGCCACCGGGCCTGGCGCAGTTCTTCCGGGAGTTGCGTCACCGCAGCCTCCAACAGGCCGAGCACCTCGGCCGGCTCGATGCGTACGGACGACGACGCGAACATCGGCTTCGCTGATTGGATGACATCGATGGCCTGACGGATGAGGGCGATCGACTCGTGTTCGTCCGCGGTGTCGAACGCAGGGTCGTTGTCGATGACGCTCATCGACTCACCCGGACGATGCCGCTGAAGGAATCGATGGGACTTGTCGCACCGGACGCAACGACGCGATCACGCTTGGACATGGAGGCTCCTTGGGGAAGCGGAGTGCTGTGGCAGCGAACGCCTGCGTCTGCCGATCAGGGCTGAAGCTGGCGTGCTCGTTCGACCAGACGGCGGTTGGCCGCTTCCGGCACCATCGTCGAGACGTCTCCACCATACCGGGCGACCTCACGCAGGAGCCGGGACGCCAGGAAAGAATGTCGCGACACCGTTGGCAAGAAGACCGTGACGATGCCGGACAGTCGTTCGTTCATCTGGGCCATCTGGAGTTCGCTGTCGAAGTCGGTCACCGCCCGGAGGCCCTTCACGATGGCATCGCACGCGTGCTCCGCGGCGAAGTCCACCAGCAACCCCGAGAAGAACCCGATCTCGATGTTCGGGAGGTGCGCCGTCGACTCGGCGATCATCTCCTTACGCTCTTCGAGCGTGAACATGGCCTCGGATTTTTGCGGATTGCGGATCGCCGCCACGAGTACCGAATCGAACAGGGCAGACGCCCTCTCGATCACGTCGATGTGCCCGTTGTGGATCGGATCGAACGACCCCGGCACCAGACATTTCCTCACAGGGTGACCTCGACTTCTGCTTCCGTTGATGAAGGTTGGGCATCCGACAACTCGTCGGAGCGCTGACGTTCGACAGGAACGAGCATGGTAACGATCGTCCCTCCGTAGCGTTTCTCGCGCTCGACTTCCCACCCCGGCAGCGCCGCCAGCGCAACCCCGGTTTCGGCGACGACGCACTCGACCGACGCGGGAAGCGATGCGAACAATTCTGGCCAGTTGCCCCAGTCGTAGGGCGGATCGGCAAGGACGAGCGTCGGCTGGAGCGTGATTGCTCCCCCACCGACGAGCCACCGGAGCACGTCACTGCGGATCACGCGGACCTCGTCACCGAAACCCACCGCCTCGGCGTTGCGTCGGACGAAGGTCACCGCCGCACGATCGGCTTCGACAACCGTGGCGTTCGTGGCTCCTCGGGACATCGCCTCGAGTGCGAGCGCGCCGGATCCGCCGAACAGGTCGAGCACTACCGCGTCCCGCACGAGCTCTCGGGCATCCAGGGCGTTGAAGATCGCCTGACGGACACGGTCGAGCGTCGGGCGCGTGATTCGCCCCTCGGGGGCTTCGATCCGACGCCCCCGGGCGGTCCCGGCCACAATGCGCACGGGGGCACCGTACTAAACACCACCGGTCCCCATGCACTCATAGGCCGGGAACCGTGTCGGGGAGTCCGCCTGGTTTGTGTCGTGGGTCGAATCGGCGTCTCACCGGAAGGCGATTACCGTCGTCGGCGATGGCGATCTCCGAGTCCGACGATCCGCGCTCCGCTCCGCATGACCTCGCCTTCTCGTGGGCGAAGGGTGAACGTGGGGGCAAGCCGAGCTGTGTCGCAACGTTCGTCCCCCAGGGCCACCATCGCGGGATGCCCGGGTATCTGCACGGCGGACTGGCGGCCACCGCGCTGGACGAGACCATGGCGTCCGTCGGCTTGGTGTTGCACGATCAGCGCTGTCTCACGGCGACGCTGGAGCTGCGCTATCGCAAGCCGGTAGCGCTCGACGGGCGTTCCGTGACGGTGGAGGCGTGGCGCGCGGACGAGCGCGGTGGGCGGAGGCGCTACCACGTGCAGGGAGAGTTACGCGACCACGACGGACAGGTGTGCGTCGAGGCCAAGGGGCTGTTCCTGGCCATCACGCCGGCGACCTGGACGAACCTGACCGGAACGTCCGACGAGGCCACGGCATGAGCAACCCGGAGGTCGAACCGGACGATCCGGCGCCGCTCATCATCACCTGCATCGACTGCGGCGGGCGGGCGCACCTGCTGACGATCGTCACTGCGGAACAGCCCCTCTACCCGGGAGACGTGGCGACGTATCGGTGCGAGGACTGTCTGGATCGCTGGGACCTCGTTGTCCCGGGGGCGGAGGACACCGAGGACCCGGACTGGTAAAGGTTCGGATGACGGTCCGTCTCGGAGCGGAGCGCGGGTGCATCGCGGCGACGGTCCAGCTCCGTCGGAGTCCGAACCAATCGTTCGGTGGTGCGGCCAAACACCTCTGTGAGTATCGGTGTGCGGTGAGGGTTGCCGTGGTGGGCTTGGTTTGGTGCACGTTCGTTCTGACTCCAATACGCCTCTTGGCCCGTTGGTGCCTTGGCTGGGACTTGTCGAACGTTCGTGTATCGAACCCGC
>JANPDB010000341.1:0-1944 GCA_031431255.1 Acidimicrobiia bacterium
CTATGTCGATGCCGACGGCTATCTCTATCTGGTCGACCGCGTGAAGGACATGATCGTGACCGGCGGCGAGAACGTCTACTCGACCGAGGTCGAGAATGCGTTGAGCGACCATCCGTCGGTTGCCCAGGTCGCGGTGATCGGGATCCCATCGGAGAAGTGGGGGGAGGCCGTGCACGCCATCGTGGTGCTGAAGCCGGGCGCGCAGGCCACCGAGGAAGAGCTCATCAACCACTGTCGTGAATCGATCGCGGGGTACAAGCTCCCGAAGAGCGTGGAGTTCCGCACCGAGCCGCTTCCGCTGTCGGGAGCGATGAAGGTCCTGAAGAAGGATCTGCGCGCGCCGTACTGGGACGGACGCGACCGCAAGGTCAACTGACCAGAGCATCCCAATCGGAAACAGGAGAACACGTGAAGGTCGTCTTATACGGGGTGGGCGCGGTCGGCGGCGTCATCGTCGGACGTCTGCAGCAACACGTCGATCGCCACCATCACGAGGTTGTGTGCATCGCTCGCGGGCGGCAGTACGAGGCCATGCGAGATCGCGGTCTGCGCGTGTTGTCGCCGGAAGGCGAGGTGACCGTCGACGTGCCCGTAGTCGCGCACCCGTCGGAGATCAGCTGGGCAGGAGGCGAGGTCGTCATTCTCGCGATGAAGACCCAGGACACCGCCGACGCGCTCGCGACGTTGCACGTCGCAGCGGGTGCAGCCGCGGCTTCACTTGCGATCGTCTGCGCGCAGAACGGTGTCGAGAACGAGCGCCTCGCGCTGCGTCAGTTCGCCGACGTGTACGGCATCTGTGTGATGCTGCCCTCGACGATGCTGATCCCCGGGGAGGTCGTCACGAACATGACGCCCTTCAGCGGCGTCCTCGATATCGGCCGTTTCCCGTTCGGCACGGATGAACGCGCCGAGACCATCGCCGCAATGCTGCGGGACTCGGGGTTCGACTCGAAGGCGAACCCGGCGATCATGCGCCGGAAGTACACCAAGCTCTTGCTCAACCTGGGCAACGCGATTGCGGCGGCGTGCGGGCTCGATGCCCGTGGATCGGAGCTGTATGGACGGGCGCGGGCCGAAGGCATCGCGTGCCTGCAAGCGGCCGGCATCGATTGCGAGACCCCTGAGGAGGAGGCGGCGAGGCGAAGCTCCGTCAAGGTGCGACAAGTCGAGGGGCAAACGCAGACCGGCGGCTCGACCTGGCAGAGTCTGGCGCGGGGAACCGGTTCGACCGAGGTCGACTATCTCAACGGCGAGATCGTTCTTCTCGGTCGGATTCACGGTGTCGCGACGCCCGTGAACTCCGGCCTGTGCCGCGTGGTGCGCGAACTCGCGAGGCGGGGTGCTTCACCGGCATCAATGACGCTGGCCGAACTCGACGCCGCCGTAGCACCCGAGACCTGACTGACCGTCCCATTGGTCGGCTAGAGCAGCCTTGCCTCAGCGGGCTCGAACCTCGCCGCGCAACCTCGTCAATCCTCGGCCATCGAACGCGCCGTTGCGTAGTCGGCCTTGCCGTTGGCCGCCCGAGGGACGGTGTCGACCACGATGACCCGGCGGGGCGCCTTGTACGACGCAAGGGTCGCTTTGGCGTGTGACACCAGGAGCGAACTCAGCTCGTGAGGATCGATGTCGCAGTCGGGAACGAGCGATACGAGTGCGGTGATCGACTGCCCGTAGCGTTCATCGGGCAGGCCGAACACGAGGCAGTCATCCACCGCCGGGTGGGTCTTCAGTGTTTCCTCGACCTCCTCGGCGAACACCTTCTCGCCAGCAGTGTTGATGACCTGCGAGCCGCGCCCGAGCAGCGAGATCCTGCCGTCGGTCGCGACCGTTGCGTAGTCCCCGGGGAACGACCAACGAACGTCGGCGATGGCCCGAAAGGTGCGCTCCGACTTCTCCGGATCCTTGTAGTAGCCGAGCGGAACGCCCTCGGACAATGCGACC
>JANPDB010000342.1:0-1914 GCA_031431255.1 Acidimicrobiia bacterium
GCGGCCTTCGTCCTGCAGGATCGCCAATGCATCCGTGAGCGCGCTGTGGTTCCCGCCGTGACCGTTGACGAACACGAGCCGGGCAAATGGTCCGCCGTTGGGCAGCGTCGCGGATCGGCCGAGCTCGACCAGGACGCTCGTCAACGCACTCGTGCCGATCGACAGCGTTCCCGGGAACCCGGCGTGCTCTCCTGACGCACCGTAGGGAAGGGCGGGGGCGACGATGACCGCGTCGCCGCACCGCGCTGCCGCGCGGGTGGCGACTTCGGTGGCGATCACCGTGTCGGTGTCGAGGGGAAGGTGGGGGCCGTGCTGCTCCGTCGAACCGAGCGGCACGAGCACGGTCAAGCCCGGTCGGACGTCCGGCCAGCGCTGTCCGCTCAGGTCGATGCGGGTGGCCTCGTCCGACGCCACGTCAGCCCGGTACCCGTCCCCACGCTCGCAGGCGGTCGAGGATTGCGTCGGCGGCGGCGTCGGGATCCAAGGCGAGTCGTTGCGGTGGGGTGCGGCTGGTGTGCGCTCCGGTGAGCGCCTCGACTCGTCGACGGGGATCGGGGTCGGACGGGGCGTCGAGGATCCGGGCTCGCGGGCGGAACGGGCCAACACGTTGGGGTGCCGGCTCCCATTCGATGTCACCTGTTCCGACGGTGAGGACCCGCACGTTCGCCGATCTGGCCTGAAGGACGCCGCGCAGCGGGGCGCGTCGTAGTCGCGCCGTCGTTCCTTCGACGGAAAGCACCGCCGGCCCGGTGACGGCGAGGACCTCGCGGCGGCCGCCGTCGAGGCGACGTTCGACGTCGAGGCGACAGTCGTGAGCCTGTTCGATGCGCACCAGCCCGCAGACCGCCTCGAGGGAGAGTTCGGCGCCGAGGTAGGGGGGTACCGACGCCGACCCTCGATCGAGGCTCCAGTCGCCGCACAGCACCATCACCGGGTGGAGCGGCCGGGCAACGCCGGCGAGCAGTCGGGCGACGCAGGCGCTGGTCGGTTGGTGCTCGTCACCATCGTCGAGGTGGACACGCGTGACGGCGGTGGCGCCTGCCGCGAGCGCATCGCGGAGCATCGAGTCCGCGTCGGCGGTGCCGACGGTGATGACGTGCACTGCTGTGGCACGGGTTTGGGCTAGGCGCAGAGCCCACTCCAGCGCCGCTTGGTCGGCGAGGGACGGGCCGGACCAGCGCTCGTCGGTGACGATCGTGCCGGTCAGCGGATCGATCTCGGGCCGAAGCGCGACCCATTTCATGCAGACCACGATCGGAGGCGACGACGGGTTCATCGCCGAAGATCCGTTCTCATCCGTGCCGGAAGACGACGCCATGTCCGCCTTCCGGGTAGGACCAGCTGATCGCACCCTCGGTGTTACAGACGAGGTAACACGTCCCGCACTCGAAGCACTGCTCGTAGTTGAACAAGATGCCTCCGTCGTCCGTCGGGACGAAGAGCTTGGCCGGGCAGGCATAGACGCAAGCGCTGGTGGTGCAGCTCCGGCAGAGGTCGGAGTCGACGACGATGTGGGCCGCATGGGAGACCCGAAAGTCAACGGTCTCCATCCGGTCGTCGAAAGCCATCACCGCACGTCGCATCACCGTTGAAGGTAGCTGACCGGCGCGCGGCTGGGAGAGAGGTTGCCCCTCTGCTTGCCCGGTGCAGCGCCGCTCGCTCCGCTCGACTGCTCGCAACACGAGTGACCGGCGCGCGGCTGGGAGAGAGGTTGCCCCCACATATGGGGGCAGAACACCTCCCAACGCCGCTCGGAGGTGTTCCACCCCCAGCAATGGGGGCAACCTGTAAGGAGAATAGGGGCTGGTGTGGTCAGGCGGCTTCGGTGAGGGTGACTCGATAGCCGAGGTTGTGGAGTTGGCCGATGAGTTGGTTGCGGCGTTTGTCACGGTCGGTGCGGTTGGTGAACCAGTC
>JANPDB010000343.1:0-8575 GCA_031431255.1 Acidimicrobiia bacterium
CGAGCGGATCGGCGACTCGCTCGCCTGCATCCTTCTCCCGGGAATCGCATTCCGCACCGGGCAATTCCTCGACATCCCCCGGATCACGAGAGCCGCGCACGCCGTCGGGGCGAACGTGGTGTGGGATCTCGCCCACGCAGCGGGCAACGTCCCTCTGTCGTTGCACGACTGGGATGTCGACGGCGCGGCGTGGTGCACCTACAAGTACATGAACTCCGGTCCGGGGGCCGTCGGCGCAATGTTCGTTCACGAACGTCACGTCGACCGCAGCGACCTCGTTCGCTGGGACGGCTGGTGGGGGAACGCACCCGACACCCGTTTCGCGATGACCGCCGAGATCGACCGTGGCGCCGGAGCGCTCGGCTGGCAGATCTCCAACCCTCCGATCCTGGCGATGGCTCCGATCGAGTCGTCACTGGCGATCTTCGACGCGGCCGGCGGCATGGCGGTGCTCCGGGAGAGGTCAATGCGATTGACCGGGTACCTCGAGCGGTTGTTCGTGGCCGTCGGGACAACGCACAAGATGTCGATCCTTACGCCGACAGACCCGGATCAACGTGGTGCGCAGCTTTCGATCCTGGTGCACGACGCGAAGTCGGTCACTGAGCAGCTCATCGAACAGCACGACGTACTCCCCGACGAACGCCCGCCCAACATCATCCGATTCGCCCCGACTCCCCTTTACTCGTCGTACGAGGAGTGCTGGCGCGCCGGAGCCGCACTCGCCGCCACGTTGCCGCGCCGGTGACCTCGACGGTCTGCCGCTCGCTCAGTGACCTCCGAGATACGCCTCGCGCACCGAAGGATCGGTGAGTAGATCCGAGCCCTTGCCGCTCTTGACGATCTTCCCGGTTTCCAGCACGTAGGCGCGGTGCGCGATCCCGAGCGCCTTCGACGCGTTCTGCTCGACCAGAAGCACGGTGGTGCCCTGCTGGTTGATCTCTTTGATGATACGGAAGATCTGGTTGATGAGCATCGGCGCAAGCCCCATCGACGGCTCGTCGAGGAGCAGCAGACGGGGACGGCCCATCAGGGCGCGTGCGATGGCAAGCATCTGCTGCTCGCCGCCTGACATCGACCCACCCGCCTGGTCGATGCGTTCACGGAGGCGGGGGAACAAGGTAAGTACACGTTCCAAGTCGGCAGCTGCTGCAGGAGACTTGCGATCCGACCGCAAGTACATGCCCATGTCGAGGTTCTCCCGGACGGACATTCCCGGGAAGATGCCGCGACCTTCGGGCGACTGACCAATCCCCATTGCGACGCGCTTGTGCGATGGCGCCTTAGTCACGTCGGCGCCATCGAACTTGATCGAACCGACTGCTACCGATCGAACGCCCGACATGGTCTTCATCGTCGTCGTCTTGCCGGCGCCGTTCGCCCCGATCAAGGTAACAATTTCTCCTTCGTTGACCTCGAACGAGATCCCCTTGATGGCCTGAATACGACCGTAGAACACTTCGAGGTCGCGGACTTCGAGAAGTGCAGCCATGTCAGACACCTGCCTCTTCGTCGACCAACGACGACTCGGCGTCGTCGGGGGCGCCGAGGTACGCCTCGACGACGCGGGGATCGTTCTGGATTTCCGCCGGTGAGCCTTCGGCGATCTTCTTACCGAACTCGAGCACCACGATGCGGTCGGTCACGCCCATCACGAGGCGCATGTCGTGCTCGATCAGCAACACGGTGTACCCCTGGTCGCGGATCTGGCGAATCAGACCCATCAGGTCTTCTTTCTCCGCCGGGTTGAACCCCGCCGCAGGCTCATCGAGGCAGAGCAACTCCGGCTTCGTTGCGAGCGCACGGGAGATCTCGAGGCGTCGCTGATAGCCGTAAGGCAGGTTGCGGGCGAGCTCGTGGGCACGGTCGGCGATCCCCATGAACTCGAGGAGTTCCATGGAGCGCTCACGTCCCTCCTTCTCCTCTTGCTTGTGGATCGGGAGATGCAACAACGCTGCGACAACGCTGGTCTTGTGATGGGTGTCGGCACCGACCATCACATTTTCGAGCGCCGTCATCTCCGGGAACAACCGGATGTTCTGGAACGTGCGGGCGATGCCGAGTCGGGTGATCTCGAAACGCTTGCGTTCGCCGAGCGGCTCGCCCTTGAACCGGACTTGTCCACTGGTGGCCCGGTAGACCCCCGTCATCACGTTGAAGCACGTTGTCTTCCCGGCACCGTTGGGGCCGATGAGGCCAAGAATCTCGCCCCGGTTGATGTTGAAGTCCACGTCGACGAGCGCCGTGACGCCGCCAAAGCGCATCGTGACGTTGTCCACTTCGAGAATCGGCGTGCTCACTTGGAACCTCCGGTCGAACCGAGGGGAAGGTTCTTCTCCAGGCCCTTCAATCGACGACGACCGGCCGCAGGGTCTCCACCGCTGCGGCGGGGCAGCAAGCCCTGGGGACGGAAGATCATCATGACGATGAGGACCACACCGAACAGCACGAAGCGTTTGTCGTCGATGAAGCGGAACCGTTCGGGCAGGTAGGCCACGGCGACGCCGCCGACAAGCGCACCCCATTTGTTTCCGAGGCCGCCGAGTACGACGGCGGCGAGGAACAGGATCGACTTGTTGATGTCAAAGCCGTTCGGATAGATCGTGGTGAGCTGACCGGCGTACCAGGCCCCGGCCAGTCCACCGACAGCAGCGCCGATGGCAAACGCCCAGAGCTTGAAGGTGAAGCTCGGCACGCCCATCAGTTCGGCGGCGTCTTCGTCCTCTCGTATCGCCGTCCACGCTCGGCCGACCCGACTCTTTTCCAAACGGGTCAGGAAGAACATGACAATCAGGATGAGGGTGAGGCCGATGACCCAGTACCACTTGTTCTGTCCGGCCGAGTACGCATCAAAGCCCAGGCTCGGCGGCCGCTTGATGGCCGAGATTCCCTCGGCTGCACCGAGCCATCCGAAGTTCTGGGCGGAGAGGCGAATGATCTCACCGAAGCCAAGGGTCACGATGGCGAGATAGTCACCGCGCAGACGAAGGGTTGGCGCACCGAGCAGCACGCCGAACAGCATGGTCACCGCGACAGCGATCGGCACGCTGACCAACCAGGGCAAGCTGGCATGCTTCGAGGTGAGGATGCCCACGGTATAGGCGCCCACGGCGTAGAAGCCGACGTAGCCAAGGTCCAGCAGACCGGCCATCCCGACGACGATGTTGAGGCCGAGCGCAATGATGACGAAGGGCACCACGGTCTGGCACAGCAGAGCGACAACGTCGACCCGGTCCGATCCAACCAACGGAAGGCCATCCCACATGGGGAGGAGATACGCGCACGCGACCGCAAAGACGATCATCGGGATCCGAACACCAGCCGGAGCCCGTCCGCGAAGCTCGTTGAATGGGCGGGAGATCACCGAACCGCCGCGACTCCAAGCCTGGCGGAGGAGCACCATCACACCGCCGGCGATGCCGACTCCCGCCGCGAACCGAAGAAAGTGGTAAATGAGCTTCCAGGCCGACGACACCTGCGAACCGGTAACCGCAAGAAGCGTGTTCATGCCCGAGCCCTCCCAAGTTTCTCGCCGAGCAGGCCACTCGGACGAACCATCAGCACCAACACGAGAACCGCGAAGGCGATCACGTCTTTCCATTTGCCGCCGAAGAGCGCCGCGCCGTAGTTCTCGACCAATCCGAGAATCAGGCCGCCGAGGAGCGCTCCGGCGATGTTGCCGATGCCGCCGAGCACCGCTGCGGTAAACGACTTCACGCCGAGGAGAAAGCCCACCGTGTAGCGGGTCGACTCGTAGTAGAGGAAGTACAGGAAGGCCGCGCCACCGGCCATCACTCCGCCGATGACGAAGGTGAGCAGGATCACCTGGTTCACGTTGACGCCAAGAATGCGAGCGGTTTCGGCATCCTGGGCAACGGCTCGCATGCCGCGCCCGAGGCGGGTGCGGTTCACGAACATCGCGAGGCCGACCATCATGAGCAAGGCTCCGAGAACCGTGACCAGATTGCGCAGCTGCACATCACCAGCGCCGATGCTGAAGAGCGTTTCGCGGGTGTCCCACACCCGAGGGAATGCGTAGGTGTCGCGCTTCTTCGGGCCGAATGCACCGACCGCTTCGGAAATTGCCAGCGACGCACCGATGGCGGTGATCAAGAAGACGAGCCGGGGGGCATTGCGTTTGCGTAGAGGCCGATACGCAACGAACTCGAGGCCGACTGCGGTGAGGACCGAGAAGAGAACCGAAAAGACGAGCATCAAGACGAGCAGGCCGATCAAGCCTGCGCCGCTGTGGATGTCTTCGGTGCGGATGCCCATGAGCCAGAGGGCTGCGGAGGCCCCGAACGTCCCCACCATGAACACCTCGGAGTTGGCGAAGTTGATGAGGCGCAGCACGCCATAGACCAGCGTGTAGCCGAGGGCGATGAGTGCATAGATGGCGCCGAGCGAGAGACCGTCGATCGTGTTTGGCCAGAACGTGTCGACGAAGTTCTTGAAGTTCATACGCTCTTCGAGTTCGGGCCGGCGTGCGACGCATGCCGACGGGGTGGTCATGGTGGTGTGGGTCGTGCTGATGGAAACAACGGCGGCGAGCCCAGCAACCGGGCCAGGCAGGCCTGCAGATCAGGTAGACCACATGGACCACCCCGGAAACGAGCAGGAGTCGGGGCGGATGCTCCGCCCCGACTCCTCGGGTGCTAGACGTGGTTCAGCGCAAGGCTGGAGTCACGCGGTGGATTTACTTGATGAGGCCCTGAGGAGCGAGCTTGCCGCCCACGACCTTGGACGCGTAGACCGCGTCGCCGGCCACTTCACCGTCGGCGCTGAACTTGATCTGCTTGGTGACGCCCGGCTTGTCGTAGCTATCGATGAAAGCGCCGATGGCCTTGCGGGTGGACTTGCCGGCGGTGATCGCGTCGAGGAACACCTTGGCGCAGTCGTACGACTCGGGAGCATACGTCGTCGGGTCCTTGCCGAACTTGGCCTTGAACTTGGCCTGGAAGGCCGGGTTCACGTCGGCCGGGGCGCCGGTTGCGGTGACGAGCGCGCCTTCTGAAGCGGCACCGGAGTTGTCGATGAACTTCTGGTCGAGGACGCCGTCGCCGGCAACGAACTGCGCCTTGACGCCAGCGTCAGCCATCTGCTTGATGAGCTTGGCCGCTTCGGCGTAGTAGCCGCCGTAGAACACGGTGTCGACGCCAGCGGCCTTCATCTTGTTGATGGCAGCCGAGAAGTCCGAACCCTTCGGATCGATCGTGTCGTCGGCGACCTTGAGGGCACCGAGACCGGAGCGGACGGTGTCGGCAAGGCCCTTGCCGTATTCCGATGCGTCGTCGATGACGCCGACCTTCTTGGCGCCAGTGTTCTTGATCAGCTTGACGACGCCGGGGCCCTGCTTGTCGTCGTTGGCAAGGATGCGGTGCCAGGTGGTCCAGCCGTTGGTCGTGAGCTTGGCGTTGGTGGCGCCCGGCGTGACGCTGTTGAGACCGGCGGCGAAGAACACCGGACCGGTGGCCTTGGACTCACCGGAGAAGCCCGGACCGATGAGGCCGACGATGTTCTTGTCGCCAACAATCTTCGGAGCGAGCGGCGAGGCCTGGTCGGGCGAGCCCTGCGAGTCGAAGAACGTGGACTTGTCGAACTTGACTTGGCAGCCCTTGTTGGCCTTGTTGAACTCATCGAACGCGATCGACGCACCGTCAACCATGTTCTGACCGAGTGCGCCGTTTTCGCCCGAGAGCGCACCGAGGAAGGCGATCTTCAGGCCCTTCGGGCATTTCACGGCTTTGGACTTGGTGGCCGCTGTGGCGGCACCGCTGAATGCAACGCTGCCCATGAGGACAGCCAATGCGGCGGACGCCGCGATCTTGCGCTTGTGCACTACTACCCCTAGAGGAGATGGCCGGTTACCCGGCTTTGGTTGGAGAGCAACGAACGTGTCGTCCGTCACCATTGGGGCGAAAGAATAGACGGAGCGTGAGAGAACCGTGAGCGGACAGCGTTAAGCAAGGGTTAACCCTGTGTGCGGGGCGCCCGGCGTCGCGCCAGCTCAGGGGATGGACGAAGTATCTGGCGCCAGGCGGCCGCGTGCCCACAGGACCGTGACGCGGCAAAGGGGCCCGTGAGGACCCCTTCGCGTGAGTGGTGGAACTTGTCCCAGCGGCACAAGGCCGCCCCGGTACTCAGATACCGATGCGCTGGGCGAGCAGCTCGCGGTGATAGGTCGGGTCGCCGAGCAGGAGCTCGGACGTCTTGGCCCGCTTGAAGTACAGGTGGGCGTCGTGCTCCCAGGTGAAGCCGATGCCACCGTGGATCTGGATGTTCTCGGCCGCCGCATGGAAGTAAGCGTCGGAGCAGTAGGCCTTCGCCAGCGACGCAACTACGGGGACCTCATCGTTGTCCTCCGACGCCGCCCACATGGCGTAGTACGCCGCCGACTTGGCCGACTCGACCTCGAGGAGCATGTCGGCGCACTTGTGCTTGATCGCCTGGAACGAGCCGATCGGGCGCCCGAACTGGACCCGGACCTTCGCGTACTCGACGCTCATGTCGAGCACCTTCTGGGCTCCGCCGACCTGTTCGGCGGCCAGAGCGATCGCCGCCTTGTCGAGCATCTTGGTCAGGATGGCCCAGCCTGTTCCCGCCGCTCCCACGAGGGTGCCGGGGGTGCTGCTGAGGGTGACCTTGGCCTGCTTGCGCGTCTGGTCCATGGTCGAGAGCGCTTCCACCGTGAGACCGGCGGCACCCTTGTCGACGGCGTAGAGGCTCACGCCTTCGGCCGACCGGGCAGCGACCAGGAGGAGACCTGCGACGTGACCATCGAGGACGAACATCTTCTCACCGGTGATCTTGCCGTCGGCCGTCGCCGTGGCGCCGATCCCGTCTTCGCTCCACTTGCCGTTGGCCTCGGTGAAGGCGACGGTGGCAATGGTGGATCCGTCGGCGATGCCCGGGAGGTACTTCGCCTGCGCGGCCTTGTCGCCGGAGGCGAGCAACGCGTTCGCCGCGAGAGCGACCGTCGAGAAGAACGGCGCGCAGAGCAGGGAACGGCCCATCTCCTCGAAGATCACCCCGAGCTCGACGTAGCCGTAGCCCGAGCCGCCGAACTCTTCGGGGATCGCCAGGCCTTGGAGGCCGAGCTGTTCACCCATCTGCTTCCACACCGCTACGTCGTAGCCCTCGGTCGTCTCCATCAGACGACGGACCTCGGTGACGGGCGACTTCTCGTCGAGGAACCGGCGGACGGATTTGCGGAGCTCATCCTGCTCTTCGCTGAAGGCGAAATTCACGTACTACCCCTTGCTAAAGATGGGCGCGGTTCCGAGAGGATGCGTCGCATCGAGATGATCTGGTGGAACACACTTTTATCCGACCGGAGAGTCAAGTCCCAATCCGGACCGAACATGGCCACGACACCACGCCAACCAGCCAACAGAGTCAAGTCCCAATCCGGGTGAACCCAACCGCCGAGACGACCGCAACCAGCCGGGCACTTCCCAGCGGAAGCGACCTAACGTGTCGTCATGGCAACCACCCCGGTCGTGCACTACCGCGACACCCAGGTCGAGATCACCAAGACCGTCGTCGGGCCTTACGACAACAACGTGTTCGTCGTCCGCTGCCGGGCCTCCGGCGACGCACTCCTCATCGACGCGGCGAACGAACACGAGATGCTGTTGGATCTCTGTCGGTCGCTCGGCGTGCGCAAGGTCGTCGAGACCCACGGGCACTGGGACCACATCCAAGCGGTCACCCAGATACGCGATGCCGGCTACTCCGTCGCCGTCACGCAGGCGGATGCGGCGATGCTGCCCAGCTACGACGAGATTCTCGAAGACGACGAAGTCCTCACCGTCGGTCGCCTCAGACTCCGCACGATCGCCACGCCGGGACACACACCTGGCTCCATCTGCTTCCATCTCGAAGACTCACCGGTGCTGTTCTCCGGCGACACCTTGTTCCCCGGCGGTCCCGGGGCGACACGGTTCGAGGGGAGCAGTTTCCCCAAGATCATCGAATCGATTGATCGTCGACTGTTCACCCTGCCGCCCGACACCATCGTGCTGCCCGGGCACGGCATCGATACGACGATCGCCACCGAGCGGCCGAGCCTGCAGTCGTGGGTCGACCGGGGCTGGTGAGAAGCGGACCTCGGCCCGCTCCGCCTACCGTCCGGAACTAGCTGGCAACACGCTGACGACGGACTTCCGCACGCCACTGCCGACGAAGAATCCGGCGCTCATCCTCGGTCGTCGCGCCCCACACGCCGTACTCCTGGTTCGTCGTGATGGCGAACTCCAAGCAGGCCTGCTGCGAGGAACACGCCCGACAGAACTGCTTGGCCGCTTCGATCTGCTCAACGGCAGCGCCCGTGACGCCGATCGGGAAGAAGATCTCGGGATCCAGGTCCCGGCAGGTGGCGTCATCACGCCATTTGAGGTCGTTCCAGTGGTGTCGGGCAGTGAACATGATCGACCTTTCGCTGTGGCTCGAAGGGGGTGATGCCACGCAGGGCTACGGTTGAGGCCGCGCCCGAGAGCGCAGTTTTGTGCCATCGGCTCTGAGGTTTTGCCGAGTCGAAACACCGGCGTAACACGAAGCAGCATAGAGAGACCGA
>JANPDB010000344.1:0-16683 GCA_031431255.1 Acidimicrobiia bacterium
GACTGGTTCACCAACCGCACCGACCGTGACAAACGCCGCAACCAACTCATCGGCCAACTCCACAACCTCGGCTATCGAGTCACCCTCACCGAAGCCGCCTGACCACACCAGCCCCTATTCTCCTTACAGGTTGCCCCCATATCTGGGGGCTATTCACCTCCCAACGCTCTTGGGAGGTGTTTGGCCCCCAACGATGGGGGCAACCTCTCTCCCACGACACCAGCACCGGAATGGCACGTACCGTGGCCGGGTTGCCCCTTGTGCCACGCCGTGCGGTTGCGGTCACGATTTCCTCGCGGTGCCGGACGGGAACCGCTCAAGCGCGTACTCACGGCTGACGATGCGTTCACAACTCCAATGGGTTTCGACCGTGAACGAGCCAGAGGAAAGGGCTGCAGATGAGCGCAACGATCGGGTCGACAAGACCCAGCGATGACACCGACCAGGGCCGTGCGCCGTACGACGACTCGTCGTCTCGACGCGAACCCTTGCCCGTTGACGACAAGACGTCCAGCACGGATTCGGGTCAGCGGACGCGGGTCGCCACCATCGATCTCTCGGGTCTCGGTCCCTCGATCACCTTGGGTGACGGGGCGACCTCGGCCGAGCGGATCCGGCTCCAACTCGGGATGCGCACCGCGCACCTCATCACCTCCATTCATCCCCTCATCGACGAGATCGTGGCGATCGAGTTCAACGGGGTGTCGGCACTCGGCGAACCCGAGGAGTTCGAAGCGTGGCTGAGCGATCTGACGGACGTGCAGTTCGTGGTGGTCGCCGAATCAGGGGAGCACGACGAACTCGCCATCGCCAACGTGCGCAGCGTCGCCCGCCTCAGCACGGGAATCGGCCGCGATCACGCCCTCCGCGAGCTGGCTCTGCTTCTCGGACGTCATCCGGAAGATGTGATCAATGATTTTCGGCAGCGTTCCGGATTCAGCGACCTCAGCGGCCTCATCGACATCACCACCTTGAGCGTCAACACGCTCGCGGTGCGTTCCGCCCGTGAGTACTCGACCGAACTCGGACTCCTCATCGACGCTCTCGGGACGATGATAATGATCCTCTCGGGCCGCGGTGAAGCCTCGGTGCTGACAACTTCGCTCGAACCGGTCGAACAACGGTGGCTGGTCGAGGCCGGCTGGCCCTTGGCGAACGGCCTCGACTCAGATCTCGCCGAGATCCTCCGCGGTTCACGATCACGAGCGGGACGGAGCATCCCGGCCTGGGTACGATCCCACGGACTCTGGGGAGCCGTCGTCGGCCAGCGCACCGTGTCGATGGCCAACGTCGCCGCCCACCTGCATCGCAATCGTCTCGATCTCGGCGCCTGCATCCCGAAGAGCCGGCCGAACGCGGACCGAGTCGGCTCCGTGGTCTCGACGGGGATCTAGCCAGGGATCTAGCCGCTCGCCCGGTGGGGCGCAGCTGCGTGCCCCGACACCGACGCCCGGCACCGCGTCGAACGATCAATGACCCCTGGTTGCGCGCCCGTTGAGTCGTGCATACATCGACTTCTGCGACTTCGCGAGCCTCGAGAACTCCCGGTAGAGCGGTCGATAGGTGGTCATCGCACCGGCGTCGGGAATGAAGTTCGTCGCGGCGATGGGCGTCCGACGTAGATCGTCGATCGTCCGGTGACCCAACGAAAGCGCGGCGAACCACGCAGCGCCTCGCACGTTCACATCGATGCTGTCGTCGATGCGCCGGATCGGCCGACCGATGACGTCGGCGTAGATCTGAGCCCAAAGGTCCGACTTGGCGCCGCCCCCGAAGAGCCGGAGACCCTCGAGTGGCTGGCCGGCGAAGGATTCCGTCGCTTCGAGTAGCCACCGTGCGTTGTACGCAACCCCTTCGAGCACGGCTCGGATGAGATCGCTTCGCGTCGTCGTGATCGACACGTTGAGAAACGACGCCCGCAGGTTTGCATCGTCGACCGGTGAGCGTTCGCCCTTCAGCCACGGCGTGAAGATCACTCCTCCGGCACCCGCGGGAGCCAACGCGGCCGCCACCGTCAACGCGTCATAGTCCTCCGGTGCCTGACCGAGACCATCATCGGCTCGAAGGACGCTGTCGCGGAGCCAGCGCAGCGATGCGCCGCCGGTCTCCTGGTTGTTGGCGATGACGTAGGAGTTCGGGGCGAACCCCGGGATCGATGCCATCGAATGCATCACGTCGGTCTTCTTGAAGCTGACCGGCGCCGAGACCCATGCGCTCGTCGAGATCGCGAGATGACCTTCGAAGGGAGCCAGGCCGCCGGTGCCGATCGGCGCGGTATGCAGATCGGGTGCGCCGCACACCACGGGCAGATCGGTCACTGCGCCGTCGGGGGCGAGCCCTAATGCCGCCGCACGCTCCGACAGAAGGGCACCGAGACGTGACCCGGTCGGGCGGAGCGGCGGAAGCTGGGCGGCCCGTCGGTTCGCAAGCCGCACGAGCACCGGATGGTATGCGCACGGAGCATCAGGCCGATTGTCGGTGAGCCACGACAGCACCATCGACGCCGGCGTCGCCGCGACCACACCGGTGAGCCATGCCCCGATGAGGTCGACCGGTTCGAGATGAACGGCCGTACGCGAATCGATCTCGGGCCGACGATGGCGGAGAAACTGGGTGTGCCCGGTCGGATCGGAGCCCTCCTTCGACGGTGCACCGCCGGCGAACCGCAGCCAGCTGACGATCTTCTTCGCGCCGAAGCCGGCCACGCCGATCGTTCCACCGGTCAGCTTGGCTGACCACGGTGCGCCTCGACGGTCCGACCACAGCAGACACGGTCCGACCGGCCTCCCCGTCGCATCGACCGGGATGGTAGAGCCCCACTGCCCGGTGATCCCGATACCGCCGCAGGTTCGTGTTCCGTCCCCGCCCGACCGCAACGCGTCGGTGACCTCCCGACCGGCCGACGCCAGAGCGTCGAACCACGCGAACGGATCCTGCTCATTGCCGCCGTCCTCGGTGATCACCGTTTCGATCGAGCGGAAGGCACTTGCGATCACCGTGCCGTCAAGTGCCACTGCGCCGACTTTCAACCCACCCGTTCCGAGGTCGATGCCGAGGTACCAGATGCCGGGGTCGGTTTCGCGCACCGCCGCATTCTGCTGCGTTTCAGAGAGGATTCCCCGCACCGAGCTGCGCACCTGGGAAACTCCTCTCTGCCATGCACCCTCAGATCAGTCGTCGACGCCTCGCAATTTGGGGCCCGGCAATCCTCCTCTTCCTGGTGTCGATCGTTCCTGCTCCGGCCTCGGCCGAAACCACTGCCGGCCCACGTCTTCCCGGTGCCGGGCCGGCACCGACGTCAGTAGCGCCGCCAGCGGCTCCCGGTGTTCTTCCTCCCTGGCCGGTCCCCGCAAACGGTCAGCTGCATCGCAAGCTGGCCGAGACCCGCACCGGACCAAGCCCGAAGCAGGTTGCGTTCACTCCCGACGGCACGGAACTCTGGGTGCCACTACTGGGGGCCGTGGGGATCGACGTGTATCGAGTGCCCACCCTGGAGCGAATCGCTCGCCTTCCACTCGGCACCAAGGGCGGAGTCGAGGTGATCTTCAACCGCAGTGGTACGCGCGCGTATGTTTCGCAGATGCACACCGCCACCGTGTACGAGATCGACCGCGTCGCGAAGCGGGTCCTACGAATCCTTCCCACGAAGGGCACCTGGACGAAAGTCCTCGCGCTCTCCCCCGACGAGCTGACGCTCTATGCCGCGAACTGGGTGAGCAACGACATCAGCGTGATCGATCTCGCAACGGCGACGGTGAAGACCAAGATCCCGACGGTGCGAACACCTCGCGGCCTCGTCGTCATGCCGTCGGGCACGGAGCTCTACGTTGCCGGGTTCGAGGACGGCAACGTCGTCCGCGTCGACCTCGCGACCGGAGCCCAGACCGAGCTGATCAAGACCGGCGGCGCCATGCGCCATCTCACACTCGACGAAACGGCGAACGTGCTCTACGCCGACGACATGGGCCGCGACAACGTGGTGGCCTTCGATCTCAACAAGGGCACCCATCGGGTGCTGTCGCTCACCGACTCGCATCCGAACACGATTGCGCTGAACCCGTCGAAGCGGTTCCTCTACGTCTCCAACCGAGGGCAGAACGGCGGCGACGGCTACTACCTCCCCGGCCCTGACTGGGGTTCCGTTCTGGTCATGGACACCACCACCGGAGCAGTTGTCGACGCGCTGATCGGTGGGAACCAGACGACCGGGCTCGACGTGTCGCCAGACGGGCGGTACCTCGCGTTCACCGACTTCCTCGACGGTCGACTCCAGCTCTATGAAATCCCTCCGGAACCGGTGCTCGCCGCGTCCACCGGCCTTCGGGCCACGACCTACAAGACTGAACTGCTGAAGCCGAAGAAGACGAAGAAGAAGTAGACGCTGCGGCCCGCGTCGTCAACCTGGCCGACGGGCGATAACGAGGTCCTGGTGGTCGTTCACACCCTTCCGCACGACGGCAATGATCTCGAGTGCGGTTCCCCACCGTTGCCGAACGGCATCTTCGGTGTGGAAGCTCGTTCGGTAGAAGTCGGGCAGCCCGGCGGCCCCGCCCGCCCGGGAGTACACGAACCCGGAGTCCGACGCTTCCCCCTCCGATCCGTCCCACAGCTCGACGCCGTGCGTTGTGAGCAGAAGCACGCCACGGGGCTTGGTGATCCGGGCGAGCTCGGTGATCCACCGGAGCTCCATCTCCTCGGGCAGGTGGGTGAACACCGAGATGGCGTAGACGAGTCCGAAGAACCCGTCTGGAATCGAGGTGGGTGGATCGTGCGGATTGGTGACGAACACCGACCGCCCGCCTTGACGTGAGGAGAGGTGAAGCCCGCACCACGCGACGGTCTCCGGGTCGATGTCGGAACCCGTCAGGGCTCCGCCCCCCAGCCCCGTCCAGTAACGAGCGATCCGACCACAGCCCACCCCGAAGTCGAGCGTCGGCTCGCGGACTGAATCGAGCAGACCGTGGGCGTGAAGGGCCACGAGAAGGTCCATCGTGATCCGGCGACCGAGCCAGGAAAAGTTGGCGAGATCGCGATCCCCGTGCACACGTTCTCGGAGGTCGACGGGAGGCCACTCCCCCGCCTCGCCATCATGGATCCACGTAGCGATGGCCGCGTCGAGTCCGGCTGGAGCGCCGGGGCGCCCTTCCCGGAAGCCGTGCAGGAAGAAATGCTGGAGCCCGCTCGCCGGACCTTCAGGACCGACGGCGGCCGCGACGTCAGGGTTCGCCCGCAGGTACGCCTCTTCGTCGAAGCGCTCGAGGAGGTCGATCATCGCTGCCCGCCGAGGATGGTGCTCGGCACGTACAACAGGACTGCTACGGCTTCAGGCAATCGTCATCCGTTTGCTGACGCTTCAGGCTGGCCCGTTGACTGTGGTGCTGTAGCTCGTTGAGTCGCTTTCCCCATTGCCTCGGCTGTCGGTGCGGACTCCCGTGGTGCAACCTCACTTCCGGATGGCTCGCTCGACTTCGAAAAGGACGTCGCTGGGGTCGATTGAGGAGCTGGTGGTCGATTCATTTCGGACCTCACGATTGTGGGGCAGGTCGGCGCCCCGGGTCGGGAACGCTATTCGCTCCCGGCGAGGCGCGACGCGATGTCAAGGTGGCCGTAGGCGCAACGGGCGCGTCCGCGCGCCCTGGGGCGTTGACGTGCAGCCAATCGCTCCAGGCGCCCGACAGCGATCCCGCGAGGGCACGCACTCGGAAACCTCAGCGTCGGCCCACCGCAAGATCGCTGCTGAAGTGCGGCCCGGCTGCGACAGTGATCAGGTTGGAGATCCCGGTGACCAGGTCAAGACGCTCCACGTCGTACGCGCTGATGGCATTGCCCTTGGCGTCCAAACAGCACCAGGCAAGCGTGAGAAGTGCCGGCTGAACCGCTGCATCAACCGTTGCCGCCAACAGTCGAGCGCCGGGGACCTCAGCGACGAAAAGCGGTGCACTCGAGACGAAGCCCGACGACAGCAGTTCGTCGCGGACGTTCACATCCCCGGTTGCTCTGGCCTGGCACCAGCGAAGGAAAGGTCGCCGACATCGAACCCGTCGTGACTGGAGCGGTGCACTGCAGTTGACCGGCACCGAGACACACCTTCGCCTCGTACGACGTAGTCCCGCCTCCGCTTGTGGACGGTGCGGCCCACGAGAGCTTCAGACCGTTATCGGGGGCCTGCGCAAGGGCCAGCGTGGTGGCAACCCCCGGCGTGAGGAGTCGGGACACCCGTAGTTGGTACTGCCCGATGCTTCCGTAGCCGGACCAGCCGGTCGACGGTGACGCCGGCGATTCCAGCGCAGGTGCTGGGCAGTAGGAGTTCTCGTTGATGACGGCGATGGTCTGTCCGAACACGGAGTCGGACTCCGAACCATTCATGGGCAGGCATTTTCCACAGGCAATCGAGTCAGCTGATACCCCTTTCGGTCATGTTCGGTCAGCACAATCACACCGGCGTTGGCACCGGGCTACTCGGTGCGAACACCGACCGGCCAAAGACCTTCCATCGACCGAACCGGCTCTTTCCACGACTGGCACTCATGGGCACGGCGACCGAGCGGGAGCAACGACATCAGTTCGATCACGCCGACCACCCCAAAACCGGCCAGCCAACGGGACGCATACTCGGAACGACACCGGACCGCACGGTCACTACGCGGCACAACGACCCTCCCGGACATGGTGGGGAGCGCAAAGTCCGGCGCGGTCCGGTACGCGAGCTCATCGCACTAGCTTGCGCTGCTCGATTGTGACTGGTCCCGCTCCGCGCCGGAGCGGCGTCAAGAGGGAGGCCAGCCATGACCTGTCACACCTCTCCCGACGCCGGGCACGGGAAAGCCCAGATCCCAAAACGGGTCGCCATTGTCACCAACTTCGCAGGGTTCGGCCGTGGCTCCGTACACAGCAGGAGTTGGTTGGAGGAACCTTCCTCGTGCTCCGATCGCACGTATCTCGATGCAACGGGTCAGCTCACCCCGAGGAAGCACGTTCGATCCCGGACGGTGAATGGTACGAGGCGTTCAGGGATGCGGGGCGGTCGGTTAGCTTGCGAACCGTGCGAGACCCGCTCGCCGCTCAACATGCTGGGGATGCACGTGACACACGATGAACGACTTGTAGCGAGCGACGACCTCATCGACGCATACAAGCAACGGGTGCCTGACTGGATTAAGAAGCTGGAGCGCCCCGTCACGCCAGCGGTGACGCCGACATTCGGGCCTCTCGCTGGCATTCGCGCAGTGGGGACCGGTGTGTTGATCGCCCAGCCGTACATCGGCACGAAGCTCGCCGAGTTCGGGGCCGAGGTGATCCACATCGAACGCGCCGGTGGGGACACGTTCCGCACGACCGCGCCATTCATCACCCGCGGGCCCCGACCACACGGCGCAGACGAGGCGGAGGTCGCCAAAAACAAACTCTCGATGGGCCTCGACCTCAAACAGGCCAAGGGCGTCGAGTTGCTCATGGCGTTGTGGAAGATCTCGGACGTCTGGATGGAATCCTCGGCTCCGGGCACCCTCGAACGCAACGGGATCTGCAACGAGTTGGCCTTGGCCGTCAACCCACGACTGGTCATCGTGAGGGTCTCCACCTACGGACAGTTCGGTCAGCCCGAATACCTCGGCCGTCCCGGCTACGACGCGTTGGCCCAGGCCTACGGCGGAATGATGAACATCACCGGTGATCCATCCGGACCACCCCAGCGAGCCAAGACCTTCACCGGCGACTACATCACCGCGCTCACCGGTTGGGCCGCAACGATGATGGCGCTCTGGGAGGTCAACAAGACCGGCCGCGGCCAAGTCGTCGATCTCGCCCAGTACGAGGCCGTCGCCCAGACCAACGGCAACACCTTGCCCCTCTACACCGCCGAAGGCGTCTCCTACCGCCACAGCGGCAACAAAGCACCGGGCTTCCAACCCTACGACACGTTCCAATGCCAGGACGGGTGGGTGTTCGTCGGTGTCCTTGGCCCGGTGATGTTCCCCCGAGTGACCAAGCTCCTGGGGCTCGATCCGCACGAGTTCAGCTTCGATGCCTGTACTCGCGACGCCGCCGCTGTGAACTCCGCGAAAGGCCTGGAGTTCGACAGGCTGCTCCGCGAGTACTGCGCGGCACGCAAAGCGCTCGAGGTGGAGACCGTGCTCAACAACGCCCAGATCGGTTGCTCACGAGTGTTCGGCGTCCAGGACCAATACGAGGACGCCCACTACCGGGCACGTGAAATGACAGTACCCGTACTTGACCGTCAATCAGGCGTCCCGGTCCACGTCTACGGCGTCGTCCCCAAACTCTCGCTGACACCCGGACAGATTTGGCGCGGGGCACCCGCCATCGGCGAGGACACCACCCAGATCCTCACGACCATGCTCGGCCTCTCCGACGAACACATCGCTGAACTCTACAAAGACCAAGTCGTGCACCGAACCGAACCCTTCACCACCGCCCAGGTCGAACCAGCTCACCCCTGAGCAGCCGATCGCCGCCACGTTCATCCAATCCTGAACTCGCCACGAGTAAATACGGCGACATTCGGGGGGCACTCCTGAACGGAATCGGCCGTTCGAAACGCCGGTCGCCAAAAGAGGCGACAGGCCGCAATTACGCGAATGCTCGGCTACGGGCCAGCGAGTCTTCGTAGTCCTCCACCGCTCCTGGAAGGATGCGGAACCGGACGACGGTTTCGTGACCGAGATCTTGGAGGTCGATGATCTCGACGAGGGCTGGGGTATCGGGCTCTCCAGCGACAACGATTGCGCCAGGCACGATGAGGTCGGGGTCTCGGGCGTCCGAAAGCACAGACCAGCAATAGCCGTCGCCCTCTCGGGCGTTGAGGTCCGCTTCTAGATCGACGCTTCTCCGTTGAACGCTCATCACCTGCGTCCTCGCTTTGGGGTGTTGTACATATTCTCGCTTGGCTCACCGAACAGGGCAAACAACTTGACGAGTTCTGCGCGGTGCAGTCAACCAGTCGGACGGTGAAGTGCGGCCGGGATGCCATTGCAAGCAGCTCGAACCCGCCATCGAGCAGTGCGCCGATCGTCGACAGATGAACGATGCGGTACGAGTGCCTGTCGGCGAGGATGCCGTCGAGCGTCGCGGGCCCCACGTCGTCGAGCGCGCAGTAAACGGAGACGCCGTAGAGCGGCTCACCGTCGAGGCTCCAGGCTGAGGCGGTTCGGTCGGAGTGTCGCCGGAGCTTGTCGAGTGTGTCTGGTCCGCTGCGCACTACAACCACCGTCTCCAGAGGCAACGGTTCCGAGCGAAGCAGCGGGCGTTGCTCGATCCGGGCCATCAGCCAACCACCGACCTGAGCCGGAGCGTCGCCACGGGTATTTTCAGGTCAGCGGGTGACGGCGTTCCGCTGCTGACGACGGCGGCACCAAGAGCGGGATCGAGCGCAACCGAGACCATCGCTCGCCCGAACTGGGCGACGTCAGCAAAAGATGAAGCAAGCACCGAACCGAGTTCTTCGATGCTGTTCGGGACGGTGTTCATCTGATCGACCGTACGCATTACGACGGCCTCCGCAGCGCGTCGCCAACAACCGTCGCGACCTATTCGTCCGCGCCCTCACCTCAATGGGCAGGCCTTTGCTCGACGTTTCCGAACTTGTCACCACACGGTCAAACGCTGTGCGCGCGAACCGGCTGTAGATCACGCCCATATCGCCGGTTAGGGAGAACGCGGTGCGCGGGACATGAATGATTACACCGTCTTTCCGAATGTCCGACACTTCGCGCGTCAGTTGGCGTGGTGGCGTGAGGCTTCGAGCCAGCGCTCGGCGTCGATGGCGGCCATGCAACCTGATCCGGCGGCGGTAATCGCCTGCCGATAGGTGTGGTCTTGAACGTCGCCACAGGCGAACACGCCCTCGACGTTGGTGTACGACGAGCCTGGTCGGGTGTTGAGGTAACCGGTGTCTTCCATGTCCAAGATGCCCTTGAACAGGTCCGTGTTGGGCCGGTGGCCGATGGCCACGAACAGGCCGGTGACAGGCAGCGTCGAGATCTCGTCGGTAAGCACGTTGCTCACACGCGCGCCTTCTAGCTTTTCGTCACCGATGAGATCATCGACGACGGTGTTCCACAGCGGCACGATTTTCGGGTTGGCAAAGGCGCGGTCCTGCATGATCTTCGATGCCCGCAACGTGTCACGCCGATGGATGAGCGTCACCTTCGACGCGAACTTGGTGAGGAATATCGCCTCTTCGATGGCCGAGTCCCCACCACCGACCAGGGCGATCTCTTGACCACGGAAGAAGAAGCCATCGCACGTCGCACACGTCGACAGGCCATGCCCGAGCAAGCGGCTCTCGGCCTCGAGGCCGAGCATCAACGAACGCGCGCCAGTCGACACAATCACCGAATCGGCTTGGTACTCGCGGTCGCGGACCCACACCGACAACGGGCGCGAGGCGAAGTCGACGCGAGTCGCCTTCTCGGTGAGGAACTCGGCACCGAAGCGCTCCGCCTGCTCGCGGAAGCGCACGATCAGGTCGGGACCCATGATCGCTTCGGGAAAGCCGGGGAAGTTCTCGACATCGGTCGTCAGCATGAGCTGACCACCCGGCTGATCAGACGTTGACGACGGCTCGCCTTCGATCACCAGCGGCGCCAGGTTGGCGCGTGCGGCATAGATCGCTGCCGTCAGCCCTGCGGGGCCGGAGCCGATGATGATCACGTTGCGCGAGTTGCTCATGGTCTGTCCTTCTCCTGCATTCGATGGTGGTGGGTGACGATCAGTCGGTGGCCTTCGGTTGCCGGCGCGTCCACAACACGAACCCGCCAAGGCAGAACCACGAGCGTCTGGTGCGAATCGGGCCGGTGTTGGCTCACACGCTCCTCCCTAACGAGGTCGCGGCCGGGTGGGGTGTGCGACCGGCCGGGGCGACACCGGCCTCGGGCACGCTCGCCGAGGCCGACGTCGATCGATGGAGTGGGCGCTGCATCGCAGCTCCCGGTTGCGAACTCATCGGAGGTTTTCGAGGAGTTCTTGCTTGTCGAAAGCGAACATCGGGTTGGTCGCGGCGCGTTCGTAGACCGGCACTGCCGCCGAGTCGACGATCAGCACCCCGCTGCGTTGCATCCCGAACTTGGCTCCCAGGCCGAGGTCTCGCTGGGCGTCGGACGCGGCGTCGCCCACGACGATCTGCAGTGTCGGGTATCGCTCGCCGAGCTTGCGGGCTGCCTGGATGCCGTCGGGGATGACGATCACCAGCCGGCGACCCGACGTCGAGATCTCCGACGTCATCTCGGAGAGCTCCTTGAGGTGCCTGCGGCAGACCGGGCAGGTCGAGGTCCGCATGAAGAACAAGACCGCGCCATTGGGTCCGACGAGATCGGCGATCGGGGCGGTCACGCCGGTGGTGGTCTCAAAGAGCAGGTTCGCTGGGGTAAGGACTGGGTGGGTGGAGGTAGACATTTTTCTTTCCTTTCGGTTCATAGGATGAGGGTTTTGCGGACGCCGAGACCTTGAGCTACGAGGAAGCCCAGTTCAAGGACGAGGAACGGGATGATCACGGTCGAGTGGCCTTTCGCGAGCGCCCAGACGAACGCCAATGAAAAGGCGGCACGCCCCGCGGTGTCGGCGGCGATGAGGAGCGGGATGGGCCGCAGGATTCGCACGACCGACCACATCGTCACGACGATGCCAAAGAGGGTGACGAACAGAAGGTGTGAGGTTTCGAAGGCGGGCATCTCGGAGCCTGGGAGTCCGAGGCCGTCGTGGATCGATGACAGAGCGCGGAGTACGAAACTGGCGGTCCAGGGAGTGGCGAAGCCGGCGCTGACGACGACGTCGTAGATTGCGCCGATCTTGCCTGCGCGGACCGGGCTCTGGGAACTCGAGACTCGTGACCACGCTGTGGTGTGGGATTGCTTCGATTGCGCCCGTCCGACCGTTCCCGGGGTTTGGGTCCTTGTGGTCTGCATGTGGTCTCCCTGGTTGGCTGATATCAACAAGCATCTGGCTAAGCCACCGGAGTCGCATCGGCCGCCCTACCTCAGATCCAGCGCAATACTTGGGACTCGATGTCGGAACGAGCGCAGACACGCGATGTCGTCGGGCGAGAAATGGAGCTCAGTGCCTTAGAGCGCGCCCTCGGACGTGCGGCGACCGGCGAGCCGGCCGTCATGCTGCTCAGCGGCGAGGCGGGCATCGGGAAGTCGACGCTGCTGTCGGAAGCCGCCAGGCGGACCAACTCCGATCTGTACGTCGCAAGCTGCATCCAAATCGGCGGGGCCTCGATCCCACTCGCTCCGGTCGTCGATCTGATTCGACAGATCGACCGACGCGCCGGTCGATCGCCCACAGTCGGCTCGGTCAGGGACCTGATGATTTCGGAGTCTTCTCGGCATTGGGATCTCGTCCTGCTTGGACTTGATCTGGTCGCCGAACTCAGCAGTGAAGGGGCGGCAATCGTTGCCTTCGATGACCTTCACTGGGGCGATCAAGGAACATGGGACGTTTTCGAGTACCTCGCCCGGAACCTCGTCGAGGAACGGGTGCTGCTCGTCGGAGCCTTTCGCCCCGGTGAGGTGAGGCGTGACCCACGTCTGCGACGGAGAGTCGCAGAGTTGGCCCGTGTCAGCGGCGTAGAACACATGGTGCTCGGGGGGCTGGATCGCGCCTCGCTGACACTGCATGCCGCTGCCATTCTGGGAATGCCGGCCTCACCCACACTGATGGACGAGCTTCTACGACGGGGCGAAGGAAACCCCTTCTTCACCGAGGAGCTGCTGGCCGCATACGTCGCAGGCGATCCGATCACGGTGAGCCTTTCGGATCTGCTGGTGCAGGACATCGAGGCGCTGGGCTCGACCGCGCGCTTTCTACTGGCTGCACTCGCGGCCGTCGGTCGCGATGCAGATGCCGAGTTGTTGCAGCGGGTGGTTCCCTTTGACGAGTCAACGTCCGAGGCGGCCATGCGGTCTGCGATGGAAGCACGGATCGTCGTCGTCGATCCCATCACCGACGCTTACCGGTTCCGCCACCCACTCTTGAGCGAGGTTGCATACGCAGCCGCGTTGCCCTCGGAACGTCGCCGCCTACATCGTGCGATCGTGTCAGCGCTCGACGCCGAGCCGAGATTCGCCCTGACAACCACCGATGCGGCCGGCGAGCGAGCATTCCATCTCGACCGGGCCGGAGACGAAGCTGGGGCGTTTCGCGCATTGTTCGACGCCGTTGATGCCGCTGCCGTTGCGGCCCCGGCGACGTGCCGTGACCATCTCGACCGGCTCCTTGAACTCTGGGACCGCAATGCGACCACGGAGGACGCCTCGCAGCTCATCCCGCGGCTGTGGCAGGCCGCGGACCTCGCGAACGCGCAGGGAGACAACGCACGTGCACTCGCACTGGGGCAACAGGCCATCTCCGCAGCGACGGCCCGGGACGAACACACCACGCATGACGGTGGGCTGGAGCGCGGGTCGGACCATGAACGCCTTGGGCGCTACTTGTGGGGTCTTGGCCGAATGGACGAAAGCGCCGCGATGTACGACAACGCAGCCAGCCTGCTCGAGAACGAGGAAGGGGCCGAAACCGCCTGGGCCTGTGCCGGACTCGCCCAGGGTCTTCTCATGTTCACCCATTTCGATCGTGCCGAGCTGTGGGCTCGGCGTGCGCTCGATCGCGCCGACGTCGACGACTTCGAGAGTCGATCTGCGGGCAAAAGTGTTTTGGGGGTCCTCGAGGTGATGAACGGATCCTTTGACGTCGGCCTCGCGTGGTGCCAGGAAGCCGTAAATACAAGTGACGCGCTGCACCGGCGTTCGTTGGCCACTGCCTATCGAGCCGTCGCAACACTCATCGCCGGCCAAATGTCCGATGTGGTGACCCTTGCGTTGGATGGCGCCTCCGTCGCCCAGCGGACGGGCCTTGAGAGCACCTACGGAGTAGCGCTTGCGGGTTCCGCATCCCAAGCGTTGGTGCGGCTCGGCCGCTGGGACGAAGCAAACCTCGTGTTGAGCGACGCCGCAGGAGTCCAATCGACAACGATCGGCGCGATCGGCGTCGAAAGCGCCGCCGCCGTCCTCGCTGCGCGTCGCGGGGACGACGAACGGGCGAACACTCTCCTTGAGCGCCTCTTCGCGCATCCTGCCGACCCGTGGCATCAAGCCACCATCGCTGCGACCACCGTGGCGGTTCGGCTCGAGCAGCGACGGTGGACGGATGCCATGGCTGCCGCTGCGAGCGCGCTCCACCCCGCGGAGGGCAGCCCTCGCTTCGTTCCACAGTTCGTCTCAGGCTCTGTCATCGCTGCGGTCGAGCTTGCCCTCGACGCGTTAGCGCGCCAGGAAGCCGTCGAGCTCCAGGCGCTGGCGACCGACCTCCGGCGGCAACTTGATGCCGCTGCCGACGACCCAACCGCCAGATCCCCCACCATGGTTGCCGAACTCGCGCTCGCGGACGCTGCCATCACGCGCCTCACCGGCAGCGACCAGGACGCGTTCAAGCGTGCCGTTGCTGCCGCAGAGAATGCGGGTGACCCCTGGATGGCGGCTACGGCGCTCGCTCAACAAGCCGCGACCGCAGCCGCCTCCGGTGACGCCGCCGGCGCTGTCGAGTCGCTACGGGCGGCACACGCTACTGCCGTACAGCTACGCGCCGCGCCCCTCCTCGCGGAGATCGCGGCCATCGCGACGAGAACTCGAATCAGTCTTGAGGCACCCGTCGCACCAGTGCGTGAGAAGCACGACCTGCTTCGTCTCGGCTTAACCTCGCGCGAAGCGGAGGTACTTGGCCTCGTCGCCCTCGGTCTCACCAACGGGGAAATCGGAACGCGGTTGTTCGTCTCCAGAAAGACGGCAAGCGTCCACGTGTCCAACATCTTGCGGAAGCTCGGAGTCACCAGCCGCATCGAGGCCGCAGCCATCCAGCAACGGCTGTGGACATGACCGGAGCCGCCAAAGCCTAAAGAGATCACAAGGCCTCACGCGCTGGCGACGTCGGACGTGTCACGGTTCATCTGGTCAGCAGACGGGGGCGGCCGTGCAACGCCGCCGTACCACATCACCTTCCAGGGCTCCTCCGCTCTGGCGGCCGAAGCTGAGCGGTCAGCAACCAGCTCCGCAGCACACTGGGTTTTGGCTGGCGTCGCCAGCCTCGCCGTCAGTCGGGGGCGTCACCGTAGGGGGGTTCAGGGTCGTACTGAAGGTTGTGGCGTGTCCAGCGCGGATTCTGCTGGGATGATCCCCGAGTATCGGTCGCTGTGACCGATACGTCTCCGTTGCGCCCGTGTTCGTAGGCTCACCCTGCTGTGTTGTAGTAGCCGGCGACGTCTCCGACGATGTGTGAGCCGGCGTGTGAAGCGCCCTGGGATCCGCCGAGACTCCGCTGATCCCGGGGCGATTCAAAAAGTCCGACGCCGCGAAGTCGCATTGTGCGACCTGACGGCGAATCATGACGCGTCAACCAGCCGGCGGCGGCAGCCGGCCGACCGAGCGGTTTGGCCCTCGCTGAGGCCACCTGCTCGACACGGGCACCCTCGCGTGACATCATGTTTGATGTCGTGTGGTCGATCGAGTTGGAGCCGGAGGTTGAGTCTTGGATTGACGATCTCGACCCGCGTCGATACGCCGTGGCGCTCCGACACCTTGAACGGCTCGAAACGGTCGGCAACCTTCTACGGCTCCCGGCATCGCGATCACTTGGGGACGGTCTGTTCGAACTTCGATTCGATCTCGACCGTGTTGCCTGGCGAGTTACGTACTTTCACGTAAGCGACCGACGCATCGTACTTCTCACCGTTTTCCGGAAACAACGACAGAACGAGCGAACCGAAGTCCAACGCGCACGTTGGGCGATGACTCGCTGCATCGCCGAAAAGCACACCGCCGAGGAGGGCGACTGATGACGAGGACAAACTTTCAAGAACTCAAGGCACGGAAGCTCGCCGCCATGACGCCGGAGGAGCGAGCCATTTTCGACGAGACGTACGAGGCAACCCGCCTCGCGATCGAGGTGGGCGAGAAGGTCCGCGATGCTCGCGAGGCCGCCGGGTTCAGCCAACGCGAACTCGCATCACGAATGGGCACGAGCCAGGCCGCCGTCGCGCGCCTCGAAGCAGGAGGAACCGGCGCGACGCTCACGACGCTTCAGAAGGTCGCAGGAGCGCTCGATCTGAGGGTAACCATTGAGCTGTCGACAGCAAGCTGAGAGGTTCGAGTCTGGGACCGCGCCCCACGGCGACGGTCGTCAGATGGCGCGCCGATACGACCAGACAAACTTCAACAGCGGCCGCGCACGTCCAGATCCGATCACGGAGAGGCAGGGCATCGCTTTTCAGTTCGTCGAGGATCACCTCCGGGGCTGTACTGACGCCGATGGGCAGGCCTCGGCTCGACGTTTCCGAACTTGACACCACACCATCAGCCTCGGCTGAAACTACGTCCTCGAAGCCGTTCGTCGCACACTCGATCGCGGACTCGGCTACCGATGCCGCAAAGGTCACGCAGCTTCAAAAGGTGTATCAGGCGGTGTATCAGCGGGTGTATCACGCCGGACGGTGCTCATCCTGACCGAGGCCCCGTCGCACAACTACCCCGCTGACCAGCCCCTATTGGTGCCTCCCCTCGGATTCGAACCGAGAACCTGCGGATTAAGAGTCCGTTGCTCTGCCGTTGAGCTAGAGAGGCGAGTTGTGTGCGGGCGTGAACCTTAGTCGCCGTCCGAGGGATCCCGGGCAACGAG
>JANPDB010000345.1:0-4602 GCA_031431255.1 Acidimicrobiia bacterium
GACTGGTTCACCAACCGCACCGACCGTGACAAACGCCGCAACCAACTCATCGGCCAACTCCACAACCTCGGCTATCGAGTCACCCTCACCGAAGCCGCCTGACCACACCAGCCCCTATTCTCCTTACAGGTTGCCCCCATACATGGGGGCAAAACGCCTCCGAACGTCGTTGGGAGGTGTTTGGCCGCATCCGGGCACCTTGGCCTGGATCCGCTCGGTCAGACGTGGACGTGGGCGACGCGGCGCCGGCCGGCCCGCCCGGTGCTCAGGAACACCACGAGGAACACGAAGGCATTGATGAGGATGACGGTGGCTCCAGCAGAGGTGTTGACGTGATAGCTCAGGTTCATGCCGATCAAGGACGTAAGCGCGCCGAGTAATGGGGCAATGATGAGCATGCGGGAGAACGAGTCGGTCAGCATGCGCGCCGTAGACGCGGGAAGAACCAGAAGCGCCGAGATCAGCAACACGCCGATGACCCGCATGGTGACGAGCACAGTGAGCGAGAGCATGACCATGAGCACCGCGTCGAGAAGGTCGGGACGCCCTCCCGTCACCCGCGCCACTTCGGAGTCGAACGTTGCGAAGAGCAGCGGTCGGTAGGCGCCGATCACCACTGCGAGCACGGCGAGACCGACCCCGACGACGGCGAACACGTCGCTCCGAGCGACCCCGAGGATGTCGCCGAACAGCACGGCGTCAATGCTGCGCCGGGCCTGTCCGAACTTGTTGAACAGCACGATGCCGGCAGCGAACGACGCCGTGGTGACGATGCCGATCGCCGCGTCGGCCGAGAGCAGCTTGCGTCGGGTCACCCGTCCGATCATGAGACCTGACGCAATACCCCAGGCGCCTGCTCCGAGGAAGTAGTTGACGTTCGCCACCGCCGCGGCGGCGGCTCCACCGAACACCGCGTGCGAGAGCCCGTGGCCGATATAGCTGAGCGACCGGAGCACGACGTAGACGCCGACGAGGCCGCAGAGTGCCCCGGCGAGCACGGCCACGGTGAGACCGCGCCGGAAGAACCCGTACGAAAGCGGTTCGAGGAGGTCGACGGCGGCGACGATCGACGCGACGCTCACGCCGGCCTCGGCACGGCGCGACGGGACGGGGCGTGGTCGAGCACGCCGGGCATGCCGCCATGGATGAGGCCCTCGAGCGGCGCGCCGTACGTCGCCTCGAGGACGGCGGGACGGAGGACGTCGATGGGGGCGCCGTCGGCGATCACCGTCTTGTTGAAGCAGACGATGCGCGGGAGGTGTGCGGCGAGCCCGTTGAGGTCGTGGGTGGTCAGCACGATGGTGAGGCCGTTGGCGTTGAGATCGGTGAGGAGATGGAGGATCTCGTGGCGGGTGCGCACGTCGACGCCGGACGTGGGCTCGTCGAGCACCAGCAGATCGGGCCGCCGTGCCAACGCACGGGCGAGGAACACCCGCTGCTGCTGCCCGCCGGAGAGCTCGCGGATGTGGCGCTGCCCAAGCCCGCCGAGCCCGAGCCGGTCGAGCAGCTCGTCGACCTCCGCCCGTTCGGTCTTCGAGATGCCCGGCCACCAAGATCGTCGGCGCATGGTCATCACGATGACTTCGCTGACGGTCACCGGGAAGTTCCAGTCGACGGTTTCCACCTGCGGTACGTAGGCGACCGAAAGTCCGTCGGGCTTAGTGATGGAACCGTGCATCGGCTCGACGGTGCCGAGGATCGCCCGCAACAGGGTGGTCTTGCCGGAGCCCGACGGCCCGACGATGCCGACGAGCTCGCCCGGGCGGATGTGGAGATCGACGTGGTCGACCACGACCGGCCCACCGTAGGAACAGCTCAGATGGGAGATCTCAAGCATGATCGCCCTTTCGCGCGCGACAACCGATGCCGACCGACGCCCTGCCGCGCCCAACTACCGAGGTCATTGCGGATACTTTGCCGAGTCGGGTCCGACGTCGGTCATGTCGAGGGCCTTGAGGCCATTTGCGTCTCCGCCCAGGGCGCCGACCATGGTTACGTAGTCGAAGCGCATGAGGCCGAGGAAGGAGTGTTCGGGATCGCCCGGAGTACCGGGAAGGTCGTCGTCACGGAGAACGTCGACGTACTTCGCCCCGGTCTCCTTGCCGATCTGCTCGAGCACGGGAGAGGGGAAGACTTCGGAGCCGAAGATGGCCGGGACCTTCTTCTCCTTGATCTGCTCGATCAGACCGGCTACTTCCTTCGCTGTGGGCTCGTCGAACGAAGACGGCTGAATCGCGCCGACGACCTCCCAGCCGTAGTGCTTGGCGAAGTACGCGTAGGCGTCGTGGTACGTGAGGAGCTGGCGGTTGGCGGCAGGCACGCTGGCCGTTGCTTCGACCATGGCGGCGTCGAGCTCGTCGATCTTGGCGGCGTAGGCGACGTAGTTCCGTTCGTAAACGGCCTTGTCGTCCGGGTCACGGGCAACGAGGGTCTCGAACGCGACCCGGGCGTAGTCCTTGGCCATCGGTGGGTTGGTCCACAGGTGCGGGTTCGGTTTGCCGCCGTCCTTGGGGAAGGAGAAGTCGAAGATCCACTCGGATTCGGGCAGGATCGCCGTACCGAGCTCGCAGATCTGTGAGCCGCCCTTCGCGTTCGTGGCGGCGAGATCCTTGGTCGGCTCTTCGAGCTTCAGTCCGTTGATGAAGACGATGTCGGCGTCGGACACGGTCTTTGCCGCCGAGGGCGGGGGTTCAAACGTGTGCGAGTTCGTGCCTTCCGGCACGAGACCGGTCACGATGGTGTCGGTGCCGCTCGTGAGGTTGGCGATGATGCTGGTGATCGGCGCAACCGTGGTGGCGACGATGAGGGGCCGACCGGTGACCGGCGCCCCTCCCCCGCATCCGCTCCCGGCGGGCGCAGGCGCACCGGTGGCGGCGGAGGTTTCGGTGACGGCAGCCACGGCGTCGGTCGAGGCAGCTTTGTCGCTGCCGCATCCCGCCACGACAAGCGTGACCAGAAGCCCGCCGCACAGCGAGCGGCGCGAACGGAAAACCATCCCGCCAAGCTAATCGATCGCTCAACTTATGGGCGCAGGTGGAGCGCCCTTCGCGCTAGCGCATCTTCGCGAAAGTTCCTGTGACATCGAATGGCGCTGATTGGTCGTACTTCGGCGCATCGTCCGAAGGATCGATGTACCAGGCTTCCGACTCAGTGCGCTAGCGCCCGATGAACGTCGGCGGGCGGCGTTCGAGATACGACGCCACGCCCTCGGCGAAGTCCTTCGAACCGACCAGGGGCAGCAGCTGGAGGAACACGTGGTGGATGTGCGCGTCGAACTGCTCCCCTTCGCCGGCACGAAGCATCCGCTTGATGGCGCGGGTCGCGAGCGGGGCGTTCCCTGCGATCTCCTGGGCCACCGACATCGCGACCTCGGCGAGTTCGGCATCGTCGACGACCCGGCTCACCAGGCCGGCCGCGAGCGACGCATCGGCATCGAGGGTCCGGCCCGTGAGCATGAGCTCCGCGACGAGGGAACGGCCGACGATGCGCGGCAGCAGCCAGGTGCCACCGCTCTCGGGGAGCACGCCGCGCTTGGCGAAGGCAAACGCCAACTTGGCCGAGCGAGCGGCGAGGCGGATGTCGCAACCGAGGGCGACATCGAGGCCGTAGCCTGCGGCTCCACCGTTGAGCGCGGCAATGATCGGCGTGTCGATTCCGTAGAGCACGATCGGCGGTGTGGACCGCATCTCGATCTCAGGCACACCACCGAGAGACAGACCACCACCTTTGCTCTGCGCCCTCACATCGAGGCCGGCGCACCAGGCGCGCCCGTTCCCGGTGAGGATGATGCACCTGATCTCGTTGTCCTTGTCGGCCTTGATCAGCAGCTCGCTGAGGAGGTCGAGCATCGGTCCGGTGATCGTGTTCATCTGGTCCGGGCGGTTGAACGTGATCGTGGCCACATGGCCAGTCACGTCGTAGAGGAGCTCGTCACCGGTTCTGTCGTTCCATGCCATGGAGACATCCTCGCCGCGAACAGCCGATCGCAACCAACTCGAACCCGCACGGCGTCAGCAGGCGGGCTCGGACGCGGCGGCGAACGACCTACCCGACGACGCGGATTTCGATGCGCCGGTTCTTGGCGCGACCGGAATCGGTGCCGTTCGACGCGACCGGGATCTCTTCCCCGTATCCCTTCGCGGTGATCCGGGCAGGATCGATCCCGGCCTTGATGAGCGCCCCTCGCACGGTGTCGGCCCGCGCCTGGGAGAGCTCGAGATTCACGGGCGCGGGGCCCTTCCAGTCGGTGTGGCCACCGACTTCGATCTTCGCCGTCGACTGCTTCAGGGCCGCAGCGACGTCCGCCACGACCGACTTGCCCTCGTCGCTCAGGGAGGCCGAGCTCCTGGCGAAGGAGATCGACCTGCTATCTATCGCCGTGGTGATCGCTGTCTGCGCAGCCTGCGCCTGCGGCGTGGAAGGAATCGGGGGGACAGTGTTCGACCCTCCGTCGGTCGCCGTGGTCGTGGACCCCGCGATCGTGGTGGTCGCCGCCCCCGCGATGGTCGACTCGGTGGCAGTCGTTGTATCCGACGAAGCGGTGACATTGATCTCGCCGCGGACGCGATCAGGCGATCCTCCAACGAGCACGACACTCTCGCG
>JANPDB010000346.1:0-4911 GCA_031431255.1 Acidimicrobiia bacterium
GTTCACTGACTATCCGGAGCAGTGGAACCTGCTTCGGGAGAACCCGGCGCTTGCCTCGACCGCGGTCGAAGAGACCATGCGCTACCTCGGTGCGGTTCGAGGCACCGGGCGCTTCGCGTCCGAAGATGTCGAGTTCAACGACGTGTTCTTTCCCAAGGGTTCATTGATGTTTGTCTCCTTGGTCGCCGCGAACTTCGACTCTGCCGTGTTCGAGGCTCCGGCCACTTTTGACATCACCCGGCCCGGAATCGGTCAGCAGATGTCGTTCGGCACGGGGATCCACTACTGCCTCGGAGCGTCGTTGGCACGGGCGGAACTCCAGGAAGCACTGCCCATTCTCGCCGAAAGGATGCCGAACCTCCGTCGGGACGGCGACATCACCTGGAAGCCGAACACGGCCGGCATCTGGGGACCGGAACGACTCCCCATCCGCTTCGACTAGGCGCCTCGCCGAAAACCCGATCAGGTGGTCGCTCGGTACGCCGGACGCAGACCGGGGAACATCGGGAAGTGCTTCACGTTCAGGGTCAGAAGCTCGTCGGCATGGAGCTCGGCAGTGGCCGCGATGAGGTAGTCGATCGCGTCGATCGCCGCGTGGGAGCGTCGGTAGGTCCGGCCGAACTCGGCGGCGCGATCAGCAACGTTGGTGTCGACGACGATGTGTTCGTAGAGGTCGAGATGCTCGACCAGCGAGCTGAGCTCCTTCGGGCGGGCTCCCGCGCTGAGCTCGTACCGAGTCAACACTGACATCCGAAGCGCTTGGCCGTGCTCTATTCGTGATCGAAGCGACCGTGCCGCCAGCAGGTTGCCGCGAAGGACATCGACGACCACGTTCGTGTCGACAACGACGCAATGAACGCCCGTCGCCGGTTCGCTCATGACACGCGTCGCCGACCGGGACGAGATGACACGGCAGTGGGTCGCTCCGCCAGACCCCGCCGCTGCTGTCGTTGGAACTCCTGCCCTGTTTCACCACTCGAGCTCCATGCACCGATCGTGCGGTCCAAGATCGCCAGGCGGTCACCGACGCTCTGCACGCCGAGCCGATCGCTCACCGACCGGCGCACCAGCTCAGCGAGGGACGCTCCCGTCTCGCGAGCTTCGGCTTGAAGCGCTTCGTACAACTCATCGTCGAGGGTGATCTGCAAGCGATGGGACATGACATCACCCTACATCACCTGATGTCATGCGAGCGAGGGCATCCAGGACACAGGCGCCTACCCGCATAGGGTTTGCCGCTGCCGAGCACAGGTCGTACCGTGATCGTTCGATGACCCGACGGACGAACAACTTCGCGATCGCCGGTCTCGGTATCACGCCGATGGGTCGGGTCTACGGCAGAACAGCGGCCGGATTCGCGCAAGATGCCGTGCAGCTTGCGGTGGCCGATGCCGGGCTCTCGATGCACGACGTCGACGGTTTGCTCATCAACTCGCCGGGCGACCTGAATCTCCAGTTGCAGAGGCGACTGGGTCTGCGCGACGCCAAACTCGTCGCCGAGTACCAGTCCTTCGGCTCGTCAGCCGGGGCCATGATCCAATACGCCGGCCTCGCCATCGACGCGGGCATGGCCGACGTCGTAGCGTGCGTCTTCGCCGATGCCCCACTGCGCGAAGGTGTCGGTGCCGGTGCGGCCTACGCGGCGCGGCGGCCCCAGTTGAAGGGGTTCCCGGCGATCCAGATGGCCTCCGGGTATATGGGCGCCAACCCCCGCTATGCGATGGCGGCCCGGAGGCACATGCTGACCTACGGGACCACCAGTGAGCAGTTCGGAGCCGTCGCGGTGCAACAGCGGGCGTGGGCCACGATGAACCCGATGGCCCAGTTCCGTGGTCCCATCACGATCGAGGATCACCAGTCGTCGCGCTGGATTGCCGACCCGCTTCGATTGCTCGATTGCTGCTTGGTGTCCAACGGCGGGGTGGCCGTCATCGTCACCTCCGCCGACCGGGCCCGAACGTTGCAGCACCCCCCGGTGTACGTCCACGGGTTCGGCCAGGCTCATCCGGGATTGGTGCAGGAGCGGGGCTGCCGGTTCGGAGAAGTGTCAGGTGCCGTCGAATCCGGCGCCCGGGCATTCGCCATGGCGGGACTCACCCCCGACGATGTGGATGTGTGCCAGATCTACGACTGCTACACGTACACCGTCATCGTGTCGCTGGAGGACTACGGCTTCTGTGCCAAGGGCGAGGGCGGACCCTTCGTCGAATCCGGAGCGCTCGGACCCGGAGGATCGTTGCCCACCAACACCGGCGGTGGCGAGCTGTCCGCTTACTACATGTGGGGCATGACACCGGTATCCGAAGGCATCCTCCAGGCCCGCGGCACGGCGGGAGAGCGTCAGGTGGCCAAGCACGACGTGGTGCTCACCAGCGGCAACGGCGGCATTCTCGACTACCACTCCACCCTGCTCATGAGTCCCCACCCACCATCATGACCACCAACCCGACGTCGCCGGCACCCTGCTGATGAGTCCCCACCAACCGACATGACCGCGAACCCGCTCTCCCCCGTCGTGCGAGACGAGGCCTCGGCTGAGTTCTTCGACGGGACGGCGCGTGGCGTCCTGCTGCTGCGCCGGTGCCTCGCCTGTGCTCACGTCCGCGCTCCGGAGATCCCTATGTGCACTGGCTGCCTCTCCGAAGCCTTCGAATGGACCTCAGCCGCCGGTACCGGACAGCTTGTTTCGTGGGTTGTCCTGCACGCCAAGCCATCGCTCGACGGGCCCACTCCCCAGCCGCGAATCGTCGCTACGGTCGAGCTGACGGAGGGGCCGTGGATCGCCAGCGCGCTTATGGGCGTCGAAGCCGATCGCCTCACTGGCGGGATGCCGGTCGTGGTGGCGTTCGAACGTCCCGACGACAGCGAGGCGATTCCGGTCTTCCGTCCCGCACCCGACCGGTAGAGGAGCACAACTCTCTCACCGGTTCCTTTACCGACCGATCGAACGCCGCCCTTGCACGATGGTGCGCAGCAGGGTCCGGTTCGCTACCGTTCGGACATGCCCAAGCTGAGCGACCTCGACATCCAGGATGACCCGTTCGGGTACTACTCACAACGACTCGGCATCTGCCCGGTCTGGCATGAGGACGATGTCGACCTCTACGTCGTGGGCGGCATGGAGGAAGCCCGGGCGACCCTCACGGACCCCACGACGTTCTCGAGTGCTCCGGCCCGCCGGACCGCCGGGGTGAACCCGGTCGCCGTCGCCTACGTTCGAGCATTGGCCGAGCGCGGATGGGGTCGCGCCGTCACACTGCAGCGAACAGACCCGCCGGTTCACACGCGGTATCGCAAAGTGCTGAACCGGGTCTTCACGCCGGCTCGCGTGCGATCGATGGTGCCCTCCATCGAAAGCATCACCCATGAACTGATCGACCATTTCATCGACAGCGGTCAGTGCGAGTTCGTCGCCGACGTGGCCCTTCCGCTCCCCGGGATATTCATTGCCGAGCAGTTGGGGCTCGATCGTTCGCAGTACAAGACATTCCGCCGATGGGCCGAAGCGATGCTCTGTCTTGCGAATCGACCGCACATGACGTTGGAAGAGGCCATGGCCGAAGTGGAGGTCGAGCTCGAAGCGCAGCACTACCTCGCCGCGGAATGCGAAAGGCGACGGGCCGAACCGGGCGATGATCTGATCTCGCTGATCGTCCATGCCCACGCCGACAGCGAACCGTTCACCATGAACGAGCTTCAGGATCTGATGCACCAGCTCGTCACGGGCGGATTCGAGACGACCACAGGTGGAATGGCCACCGCCATGCATCTGCTTGCCACGCACCAGGATCAACAGGCGCTCCTGCGGTCCCGGCCGGAGTTGCTTGCGAACTTCATCGAGGAAGCCCTGCGCTTCGACAGCCCGGTGCAAGGATTGTGGCGCACGTCCACGTGTGCGGCGTCCATCGCCGGCGTGGAGATCCCCGGCGGTTCATCGGTGATGGTCCGCTACGGTGCGGCGAACCGCGATCCCGCCATCTTCACTGATCCCGAGCGGTTCGACATCACGCGGGACAACGCCAACCAACACATCGCGTTCGGTCTCGGGGCGCACTTCTGCCTCGGAGCAGCCTTGGCCCGCCAGGAGATGACGAGCGCGTTCGAGATCCTTCTCGCTCGCACCGAACACATCGAACTCGACGGAGACCTACCCCAGCCGCTTCACGATCCGAGCTTCTTCTTGCGCCCGATGAAGGCCCTACCGATCCGCTTCACGCCACGCAGCGCGCCAACACGCGCGGCTGTCTAGGAGGTCCTTGCTGTGGAGACTCATTTCGCCACCATCTGGGAGGCGCTGGCCGACACGATCGGCGACCAAGAGGCTGTGGTTCAACACGGCATCCGGCACACCTGGTCCGAACACGAGCAGAGGTCGGCGCGTCTCGCCGGGTTCCTTTCCGATGCAGGCATCGGCAACGGTTCCAAGGTCGCGATGTACCTGTTCAACTCCCCGGCATACCTCGAAACCCACTTCGCCGCGCTGAAGCTTCGGGCCGTGCCGGTGAACGTCAACTACCGGTACCTCGAGAACGAACTCGCGTATCTTCTCGAGAACTCCGACAGCGAAGCGGTTGTGTACCACTCCAGCCTCGGCGCACAGATCGACAAGGTCCGAGGTCGCCTACCACTCGTCAAGGCCTGGATCGAGGTTCGAGACGATGATACGCGTACAGATGGCTCGTTTGACTACGACGAACTGATCGCGCAAGCGAGCCCTGCGCCAAGGATCACGAGGTCCCCTGACGACCTCGCACTCTTCTACACCGGAGGCACCACCGGTCTTCCCAAAGGCGTGATGGGTGCCGTCGGAGGAGGCGTGCTCGCCGGGCTACGCGGTCTCGCTCCCCTGCTCGGCGTGCCTCCGCAATCTCCGGACGACATCCCGGCGACGGCCGCACTCCTTGCCTCGCA
>JANPDB010000347.1:0-6201 GCA_031431255.1 Acidimicrobiia bacterium
CCGGGCTGACCGAGCAGACGTTCATCCGCGCCCGGTCGCAGTACGGGGGCAACGCCTGGTCGTCACAGGTGGTCAAGCTCCTCGAGGATGCCCTCGGCACCGACCTCCGCGCCCCCGGCTTTCCCGCCGAGCTCTGACAGGTAGGGAACCCGTGAACGCCCCACACGAACCCCGAGACCGCTCCGTCGCCGAGGTCGAGGCCGACACGCGGTCCGATCTCGCCGCGGCATTCCGCTGGGCGGCGCGCCTGAACTTCCACGAAGCGACGGCAAACCACTTCAGTGCCGCGGTGTCCGAAGACGGCTCGAAGTTCCTCCTCAACCCTCGCGGGCGGCACTTCTCCCGGATGCGAGCGAGCGAGTTGCTGCTGCTCCACGCCGACGGGGCCGGAGGCGAGGCGAACCCGGCAGCCGACCCGACGGCGTGGTACCTCCACGCCCACCTGCATCGCTTCCTCCCTCAGGCCCGATGCGTACTCCACACGCACATGCCCTTCACGACCGCCCTCACCTGCCTCGCCGACTTCGAGTTCCTCATGCTCGACCAGAACGCCTGCCGCTTCCACAACCGCATCGCCTACGACCGTCACTACGCCGGCATGGCCCTCGACGACACCGAAGGCGAACGCGTCGCGCGGCTCCTCGGACCGGACAAGAGTGTGCTGTTCCTCGGCAATCACGGCGTGATCGTGGTCGGCCGGAGCGTGGCCGAGGCGTTCGACGAGCTCTACTACCTCGAGAAGGCGGCTCATCTCCAGGTCCTGGCTCTGTCGACCGGTCGGCCGCTCGCCCTCGTCGACGACAAGACCGCCGCCCTGGCCTGCCAACAGTGGCTCAACTACCCCGACGTCGCCAAGGTGCACTTCGACGAGCTCCGTCGCATCCTCGACGCCGAAACACCCGACTACGCGAGCTGAGGACACGATGAACATCGACCAGACCAAGACCCTGATGATCCGCGAACTTACGAATGGCGACAAGGAGTTGACGATCTACTGGGCCAACGGCGACGTGAGCCGACTGCTCCATTTCTGGCTCCGCGACAACTGCCCGCAGCTGCGTCATGCGACGACGAAGCACCGCTCGGTGGAGACGTCGTCCATTCCGGTCGATGCGCACCCCGCCTCGACCATCGTTCATGACAACGGGGACGTCGAGATCACGTGGGCGCACGATGGCCATCGCAGCACGTTCACGAGCAGTTGGCTCCGCGCCAACGATTACTCCAACGGCGCGCGTTACGTGCACGACTCGCCCGCGCTCTGGGATGCGTCGATCGGGAGTGCGATGCCGGAGGCGAGCTACCCGCTGATGACCACCGACGACCAGGTTCGTCTGACGTTCCTCGACGGCTTCATCGCCTACGGCGTGGGAGTTCTCCGCGACGTTCCCTGCGTTCCCGGCACCGTGCTGAAGGTGGCCGGCCTTCTCGGTGAGGTCCGCTCCACCAGTTGGGGCACGGTGTTCGATGTGGTGTCCATGGAGGACGCCAACTCGCTCGCCTACACGAATCTGCCCCTCGTCACCCACACCGACGAGGGATACCGCGACCCGGTGCCGACGGTCCAGTTGCAGCACTTCCTCCGCGCTGATGCGACGGGCGGAGCGTCGACGCTCGTCGACGGCTTCCGGATCGCAGAGGACATGCGCCGTCGTGTTCCGGACCAGTTCGCCCTGCTGGCGAACACCATGCTCGACTTCCACTTCGCCGATGACACGGCGGAGCATTCGGCACGCGGCCCGATCATCACGCTGCATCCCGACGGGTCCGTCAAGGCCATCCGGTACTCAAACCATTCGGTGCTTCCGTTCCTGCTTTCCCCGGACCAGATGGGCCCCTTCTACGAGGCGTACCTCACCTTCGCCACAATGCGGGAGAGCGATGACTACCAGCTCCGTCTCGACATGGGAGCCGGCGATATGTACATCGTGGACAATCACCGCGTTCTTCACGGACGCACCGGTTTCTCCAGTGGAGGCGCGCGACATCTGCAGAGCTGCTACATCGAACGCGACGAGCTCGTAAGCAGACGTACGGTCCTGCACCGCGCCGCCGCCCGCACCACGTGATGGGGTGACCCCGACGGGGCCCCGCGCCCTGCGGAACGCAGACCCGGCGACGAAGGAGCACGGGCGAGTACCGCAGCGGGTGGGGATGAACGGCGACAGGACCCCGCAGCGGCGTGCGGTCCTCGCCCGGATCGCTGACCGGATCAGGATCCGGCGGCGCCGTGCTTCGCGACGAAGGGCAGAGCCGCGACCCGACCGTCCAGCCGCCGTCCGCGCACGTCGCACTCCACCGCGTCACCGGGGACGAGCGCAGTGCTGGTGTCGACGAACGCGAGTGCAATCGCGTGATCCAGCATGGGGCTGAAGTTCCCGCTTGACACGATACCGACGTGTTCCGCACGACCGGGCAGATGCACCGTGGCACCGTCGCGCGCCGGCTGACGTCCGTCGAGCGAGATGCCGAGAAGTCGCCGCGTGACCCCGGCCGCTCGCTCTGCCTCGAACGCGGCCCGGCCCCGGAAGTCGCCTTTCGTGCTCGAGACAACCCATCCGAGGCCGGCCTGGACCGACGTGATCCCCGGCCCGAGTTCATGGCCGTGCAGCGGCAGTGCGGCCTCGAGACGAAGCGTGTCCCGAGCACCGAGACCGGCCGGGACGATCCCGGCATCGAGCACGGCCTTCCAGAAGTCCACGGCGACCGCCACCGGAACCGCGCACTCCACGCCGTCCTCACCGGTGTAGCCGGTTCCGGCGACCGTGCACGTCACGCCTCCGAACTCGAACGTCGCAACGCGGAAGCGGCCCACCGAAGCGGCGGCAGACGAGACCGACGCCAAGAGTATTCGCGCCTGCGGTCCCTGGACGGCGATCACCGCGCGTTGCGCGGTCACGTCCGTGATCGTGACGTCTCCCCCCGTGGCGCCGAGGGCCGACACCACCCGATCGGTGTTGGAGGCGTTCGGCATGACGTCGAAGGACTGAGGCCCGACCCACCACACGATGATGTCGTCGAGGACCGACGCATCGGCCGGATCGAGCAGGTGCGTGTATTGGGCCCGGCCGACGGAGATCTTGGAGAGGTCGTTCGTGAACGAAGTCTGCAGCGCGGCGAACGCTCCGGGACCGCTCACACGAACCGTGCCGAGGTGCGACACGTCGAACGCCACTGCGGCGGTCCGGCACATCCGATGCTCGGCGATGGTGCCGTCGGCGTAGGAGAGCGGCATGCTCCAGCCACCGAAACCGACGATCTTGGCCCCGAGTGCGACGTGCTCGTCGTACAGGACGGTCCGGCGATCGGCGTCGGCCGCCACCGCTGGGCTACTTCCCGACCGCGTGGCTGGCCGGGGCCACTCCGCTCACGGCAGCATCGGCCTGATCGACGGGGGATGCCGGAAGCCGGAACTCGTGGATGGCAGCGTCGAGTTGCTGCACGAGGCCCTCCAGGGGAACCACATTCAGGACCCCCTGGCCCTGGCGGAGAAGATCGATCAACTGACCGTCGTCGCGGACCAGAAGCGGGTTGTCGCCCGACAGGACGAGACGGGCCGAACCGAGGTGCTCACCCATGTTGGAGCGCAGGTACTCGACCGCGCTCCGGGCCGCCTTCAGTGAGATACCGGCGTCGAGCAGCTGCTTGATGACCTTCAGCTCGACGAGGTCCTGGTACGAGTACCGACGCTGCGAGCCGCTGCCCTTGGCGTCGGCGAGCGACGGACGCAGAAGATCTGTTCGGGCCCAGTAATCGAGCTGGCGATAGGTGATGCCGACGATCGAACAGACCTGGGGACCACGGAAACCATCGTTCATGACAGACGTTCTCTCCTGGGGAAGGCAATGCAAGCCTTCGACAGGGCACACCTGAAGCCCCGACGAACACCAATGAAACCACAGTGCCGTAGTTCCAGGCCTGGAACTCTACGAGCCACCGGCCGATCCGTCAATGACTAATCAGCGCGCGTATGAACCCGGCAGGCCTTGGTTCACGGTTTCTCGTCGCCGAAGTCTTCAGGATTCAGCGTGTCGAGGAACCGGTTGAACTCCTCGACCAGTTCGTCGGAGTCGACCTCTTCCTCATCGCCGACGTCGCCCACCGGCTCGTTCTCGTCCACCGCGCAGGAATCCACGACCGCGTCGTTGGCGAACAACTTGGCCCCGAGACGAATTGCGAGGGCGATGCCGTCGGACGGCCGACACGGGACGATCTCTCGTCGTTCCCCGATCGAAAGGTGCATCTCGGCAAGGAAGATCTGATCGACGAACTCGGTGATGACGACCTGGTCGAGCGTCGCGCCAAGGGTCGGGATCAGCGACGCGAGCAGTTCGTGGGTCAGAGGACGCGGCAGCAGCCGCTCTTCCAACGCCCGCTTGATGGCCGCTGCTTCGGGCATGCCGATGAGGATCGGCAGGAGGCGGTCCGACGCATCGTTCGACCGAAGTTCTACATACGGCGTGCGGGTGTTCTCGTGCACGCGGACATCGACGATACGGAGTTCGACCACGACGCCACGTTACCGTCCGACCGGACCGGGAACGCCCTCGGTCGCCTGCTGCAGCGCCCGTCGAACGACCACCGTGCGCAGTGTCGCACCGGCCCGTTCCAGATCACCGAAGCGACGAAACGGATCGTCGTTGTTCACCCCGGCACGAGGACGGCGCCGGAGCAGAGGAAGGGTGGCCTGCACGTACAGGTCGGCCTCGCGCTGGGCCGCATGGAGAAAGACGCGCACATGGCGAGGATCGATGCCGTGCGCGGCGAAGACGACGAGCGACTCGAGGACACGACGATCACCGTCGTCGAACTCCGTCTCGCCGAACACCGATCGCCCCTGGAGGAAACCCTGGCCTATGGCATCGTCGACCAGGGCCGACGTCGCCCCAGTCGCCGCAATCAGCTCGTCGAGCGAAAACACGACGGCGGTGTCGAGTTCGACGACAGGGGCAACGTCGTCCGGCGGTACGTGCACGGTACGGCTGTGCCCGAGCGCCTGCGGGGGCGGTGCGTCAAGTTCCTCGCGGGCAGGCGGGGGCACACGGCGGAGGGGAGCAACCGTCGCCCGCCGGGCCGTCGGGTGCGCCGCCTCGCTGCGCCCGCTGGTTGCTGCCTGAGAGCCTGGCCGCGCACCGCTGACCCGCTGGGCCGGATGCCGGTTGGCTCCGAGGTCGACCCCGTCGTACATCGACCCGGACTCGCCGTCCGATCCATCCGCGTCGTCGCCCTCGTCGTCGGGCGAGAAGAACTCGTCCGGCGGACCGTGCCGGCGTGGGGCGGCAGGAGGCGGTGCCGGAGGCTCGAGTGGCAGCTGAGCAGCAGTGCGGGCCGCCGTGAGCGGCACATAGCGCTCTTGCTGCTCGGCGAGGATGATCCGAAGACGATCCAGATCGGCGGCATAGAACTTCCGATACCCGGACGGCGTCCGCTCCGGCACGAGCAGCCCCTGCGCCTCGAAGAACCTGATCTTCGAGATCGTCACGTCCGGGAAGTGCTCCTTGAGCGCGTCGAGCACCTCGCCGATCGAGAGATAGCTCCTGCCGCTGCGGGACCCCTCGGTCGGACCCGCCGATCCGGTGCCGTCGAGCGTCGTCACCGGTCGCCGCGGCGCGGATCGCCGGCGTCGAGGAAGAGCAGCCGGAACTTCCCGATGAGCAGCTCGTCGCCGGAGCGCAGCAGCGCCGAAGAGATCCGGTTGTCGTTCACGTAGGTGCCGTTGAGCGAACCCTCGTCACGGATGACGTAGCCGTCAGGGGTCTCGCGAATCGACGCATGCTTACGAGACACCGTGACGTCGTCGAGAAAGACCGTGCAGTCCGGGTTGCGTCCGGCGGTGGTGACACCCTCACCGAGCGCGAACATCTGGCCGGCGTCGGCCCCGCGATCAAGGACGAGCACCGGCGGTCCGTCGCCGACAACGCGCACCGTGATGTCACGACGACCGGGCTCGCCCTCCGGCGAGAGCGGATGCAGGGTGAGCGTCAGATCGTCACCGGCGCCCCCGGACGCGAGTCGATGCCCGCAGGCCGAACAGAAGTTGTCGCCGACGGAGTTGCGGTGCCCGCACTGAACGCAGAAAAGATCATCGGCCATGAGCGGACACCCAGTGCATCGTCGGCAGTCTGTGCATTGTCAGCGGCCGTTCACTCACTCGGTGAGCGCCCGATACGCCGCCGCATCGAGCAACGCCTCGACCGACGA
>JANPDB010000348.1:0-3998 GCA_031431255.1 Acidimicrobiia bacterium
ACCCTCCACTGGCACGGCATCGCGCTTCGCAACGACATGGATGGGGTCCACGGCCTCACGCAGACAGTGGTCGATCCTGGTCGTACGTTCACGTACCGTTTCACCGCACCCGACGCGGGTACGTACTGGTTTCACCCACACATGGGCCTCGAGCTGGACAGGGGGCTTTATGCTCCGCTGATCATCGAAGACCCGAACGACCCCGTCGACGTCGATGTCGACGCGACCTTGATGCTCGACGACTGGCTCGACGGTTACGGCCGCACCCAGCAACAAGTCCTCGCCGAACTCCAGACAGGAGGCGGCCATTCCGGCAACCACATGAACGGCATGGGCAACATGGCCAACATGGGCAACATGGGCGGGATGATGGGTGGTTCAGGGTCCGGCCTCACCGGCGACGTCACCTATCCGCTGCACGTCATCAACGGACGCGGACCGAACGAGCGCGACACGGTGACGGCCAAGCCCGGGCAGCGGGTCCGCATCCGGCTCATCAACGCCGGGTCCGACACCCCGTACCGGGTCGCCGTCGCCGATCACAAACTGACGGGCACCCACGCGGACGGCTTCCCGGTCAAGCCGGTCGTGGTCGACACGGTCGTGTTAGGTATGGGTGAACGTTACGACGTCGTCGTCACGGCCAAGTCGGGCGCCTTCGCGATCGTCGCCGTTCCGGAGGGCAAGACCGACCCTGCCGGCGAAGCGGTCCTACGCACCACCACGGCGGCGAAGACACCCGCGCCCGGATCACGACCGGGCGCACTTGAAGGTCGGACTCTCAGCTACAGCGATCTCCAAGCAACCGACGCCGCGCGGCTCGTTGACCGCAAGCCGACCCGCACCGCCACGATCGCCTTGACCGCGAAGATGTCGGGCTACACCCACGGGATCAACGGACGCTCCTTTCCGGACAGCGCGCCAATCGCAATCCGCCAGGGTGAGCGATTGCGCCTGCGGATCATCAACGACACGATGATGTTCCACCCGATCCACCTGCACGGCCACACGTTCCAGGTCGTGGGCTCATCACGCAAGGACACGGTCAACGTTCCGTCGATGGGCGCCGTCGAGGTCGACATCGAAGCCGACAACCCTGGGCAATGGATGCTGCACTGCCACAACACCTATCACCTCGAGTCAGGAATGGCGACGGTGCTCTCCTACCGACGGTGACCCTGCAGCAGATTTCGCGTTGACGTGAGCCACGGCGGCGCTCGCGGAGGAACCCTGGCCCAGCGGGGCTGCGCCAGATCAACCCACGGCAAGACTCCAGAGCGGCACGGGTTCGGCAAAGCCTTTGAGCTGTCGGCGCCCGGCCGGTTCGAAGGCCACCCCGGCGACACGCGTTGTGACGGCGGAGTTCACCAGAAGTTCCCCCGGTACGGCGATGTCGGCGATACGAGACGCGAGGTTGACCGTGTCGCCGTAGATGTCTCCCCCGCTCGTGATCACCAGTCCGTGAGCCACGCCACCGCGCGCACTCGACCCCCATGTTCCGGCGCGGGTGATGAGCTCGGATCCGATGCGGCATGCAGCCGCGCTGTCAACGGTGCTGAACATCACCTCATCGCCGATCAGCTTCACCAGCCGACCACCGTGTTCGCTGACCAGATCGACCGCCGCTGCCTCGAATGCCACCACAAGAGCCAGCAACTCGGGAGCACTCATGGTTCCCGAACGGGCGGTGAAGCCATTGAGATCGATGAACCCGACGGTGAGCGGCGTTGTTGCGTAGTCCGTCGTACCAAGGCGCGCTCGCCTGGTCGATTGCGTGCCGAACTCGAGATGCGCACGGAACATCGGATCGAAGATATACCAACCGCCTCCTGCACCAACTCGATGGCAACCAGATTGGCTTGTGCCCGCTCGAGTTCGGTGCCCTTTTCGCTCAACCCCGCCTCGACATCACGCATGAACATTTCGCTGGCTGCCTCTGCTATCCGCCGCAACGATCCTCCGACCACCCGCACGAAGTGCAACAGCTCCTCGGAGCTGAAGAACGCTCCGGCCATCGTGAACGTTCGGAACATGGCGAGGTCGGCCTCGGTGTAGACGGGCTCACCCTCGAGGGCGTCAGGAAATCCGCCGGCGCGTCGAATCCGCTTCACCAATTCGACGCTGAGCACCGAGGCAAGAGCAGTCTCCTCCACGGTACGACGTGGTCCCGGCCTCAGCCGCAGATCGCCCCCAAGAGAGACGAGCTGCCCCGCTTCACGCGCCGCGACCATCTGCGACAGTGTGGCGCCCTGCTCCTCGATCCATCGCAAGAGGTTCAGCCGTTCGGCCGCACTGCTCGACGCGGGGTCGTACAGTCCGTGTTCACGCCAGCTCGATGTGCGATCTCCGCCGTCCCCCAGCTGGTCCATGGAAGAACGTTAACGGCTCACCTTTCCGCGTCGTGCGAGTCGCCTCAATTGCTACGCGCGCGAGCCATTCGCCTCCGACGGGAACTGCCGACCGTCCACACGACCGCAACCCGCCTGAACACCGCGACGTCGCCGTCGCTAGTCTGCTCCCATGACGATCGATCGTGTTGCCGCCGACAAGCTCCTGACCACCACCCGCTCCGTTCGCAAACGTCTCGATCTCACCCGCCCGGGTCCCCCCGAGCTGATCGCCGAATGCATCGACATCGCCATGCAGGCGCCGACGGGAACCAACGCCCAGAATTGGGCGTTCGTCGTCGTGACCGACTCGGCAAAGCGGGCGGCCATTGCCGGCTACTACCGCAAGGCCGGAGAGCTGATGGCGGGGTCCGGCTACCCGCCACCCCTTGCCGAGGGTGACCCACGCGAGCACGTGATGCCCAAGGTGATGGAGTCGGCGGCCTATCTCGGCACGGTGCTGGAGCAGGTTCCGGTGTTCGTCATCCCGTGCGTGAAAGGCCGCGTCGAGAACGTGCCGATGGTGGTGGCGCAGGCCTCGACGTACGGTTCGATCCTGCCGGCCGCGTGGAGCTTCATGCTCGCGGCGCGGGCGCGAGGGCTCGGGACGGTGTGGACGAGTGTCCACCTGTTCTTCGAGAAGGACGTGGCGACGCTGCTCGGCATACCCGACGACTGGACGCAGGCGGCACTGTTCCCCGTCGCCTATTACACCGGCGACGACTTCAAACCGGCTCACCGACTGCCGTCAGCGGAGATGACCCACTGGGACTCCTGGGGAATGCACAACTGAACCGCTGAGCCTCCGCCAAGGGCGCCGGCCACGACCGCCCGAGCCATGGCTTGGTGTCACGACAGGATGCGCACCACTCCGGCGACCGGGTCGACCTCGACCATGGCGCCGTCGGGGATGTCGAGGGCTCCACGCGCTCCGACAATCGCCGAGATGCCGAGCTCACGGGCGAGGACCGCCGCATGCGAGAGCGGGCCTCCGTCGGCGGTGACCACGGCTCCCGCGATCGAGAGAACCACGTTGAACGCCGGAGACGTGGCCCGCACGATGAGCACGTCGCCGTAGTCCATCTCCTCGATGGCCTGCTCGGGCGAATCGCTCCGACGGGCTCGCCCGCGGTAGGTGGCCGTTCCGATGCCGGTTCCACTCAGCGGATCGCGAGTCAAATCCGGGGCGAGCATGCCCATCTCCGCCATCGCCGTCTGCACCGTCGTGGCGAACTCGGCGAGTGGACCGGGAAGGAGATCGGCGGGCGGGACGGGCTCGATCGGACCGAGTACCGGCGGAGGATTTCGCCGCGAGTCGGCAAGCCGTGCCGCGGCTCGCTGGGCAAGATCAGCTCGGGTCGGGCCGCGGCCATCGAGCAGCAGGGGGACAACTTCGTCGTGCGCCAACTCGATGGCGTGCTCGGCGCGGTCGGTGAGCCCGCGCGCGGTGAGCCGCCGACCGACCTCAATCAACGCCAGACGGAGCAAACCAGCCGGACGCTCGAACACGGTAGGGCCGTTGTCGTCGCGCATGTCCATGACCTCGCGAGCGTCGCGCAGGCGGTCGTCGAAGTCGGGGCGAAGGGGCTCGGGAACCTTCGCTCGCAGCTG
>JANPDB010000349.1:0-2369 GCA_031431255.1 Acidimicrobiia bacterium
GCCGGTGAAGCGGTGCGAGACGTAGCCCGATGAGGTCGTGGCGTAGGCCGTGGCCGGGTCGCTCGGCACGTAAGGCTGATAGGCGCGGTCATCCATCCAGCTGATGACCGGCTCGACCAGTGAACCGTCGGCCTTGAGGAAGGCCTTGTTGCATCGGATGGGGCAGATGCCGACCCCGACGATTCGCTTCGGGTCACCGACGAAGTTCGCTATCGCCGAGCGACTCGCCTCCGAGATCGCGTCCCACAGGTCGTCTTCGGGATGGACAACGACACCGTGGCGCGGGCGCAGCATCGGGCGCAGGGGCTGATCGCCACGGGCGACGGCGTTGCCGGCGGCGTCGAAGATCACGACCTTGGCACTCTGCGTTCCGCAGTCCACGCCGATGAGAAAGGGGCCGTCCATGGTGGTCCCGCGCCGGCTGCACCCGTCCTAGCGGACGAGGTAGCCACCGTCGACACAGAGCACGTGGCCGTTCACGTAGTCCGACGCCCGGCTGGCGAGGAACACGACGGTGCCCATGAGATCCATCGGTTCACCCCATCGGCCCGCCGGGATGTGATCGAGCACCCGCTGATTGGTGACCGGGTTGCTCCTGGTGTTCGTGGTGATGGCAGTCGCGTAGTAGCCGGGGGCGATGCCGTTCACTTGGATGTTGTGCTCGGCGAGCTCGTCGCAATAGGCCTTGGTGAGGCCGGCGATCCCGTGCTTGGTCGCCGAGTATGCCGGCGAGAGGCGCCCGCCGAGGAAGCTGAACATCGAGCAGATGTTGATGATCTTTCCGCTTCGTTGGGGGACCATCCGCTGCGCCGCTTCAAAGCTCATCTCGAACGCCGCGGTCAGGTTCACCTGCACCGTGGCATCCCATTGCGAACGGCCGAAGTCGAGCACCTCCGCCATCGGACACACGCCGGCGCTGTTGATGAGGATGTCGATCGATCCGAAGCGGTCCACGCAGGCGTCGACGATCTGCTTCGGCGTGCCGGGCACCGTGATGTCAGCCGAGAGGAACTCATAGCCGACGCCGGCACCCTCGATCAGCGCCCTGGTGCTGCCGTCGTCGTCGATGATGCTCGGCACGAACACGTTGGCCCCACCTTTGGCGAGGGCCAGTGCGAATGCCTGCCCGAGACCGCTGTTTCCACCGGTGACGATCGCGTTCTTGCCCCGCAGGCCGAAGAACTCCATCGCGAAATCGTTGATCGTCATCAGTTCACGGATCCCTCAGCAGACACGGCGGACGACTCTACCGTCGGCGTGCCCACCGTCGATGGCGCGGACGTGGGCAGTTTTCGCTACGGAGCGACAACGCTGCTACGGAGCGACGAATTCAGCCGCCATGTGCGAACGGTCGCAGAACGGCTTGGTGTTGCTCGCACCGCACCGGCAGAAGGCCACGCGGCCGCCGCGGTCGATCTCGACGCCGTCGGTTCCGATGACGGTCACGTCGCCCTGCACGAGCATCGGGCCGTTCGGGCGCAGCGTGATGGTGACACCGGCGGACGGCGTTGCGGGAGCGTTGGGGGTTTCGGGCGGGGTCATGGCTGCACCGTAGACGCGGCACGGCATGCTCCGGTCAACGACGCCGCCTGACCGGTAGGTTGTCGGTGATGCGGTTCCGGATCGAGCAGCGTTTTCGGGTGAGCGTCGCCGCCGTGGGGCGAGCGCTCAGCAGCGTCGACTATCTGACCACGGCGATGGCAGAGCTCCCCGACATCGGCCGCCCTGAGGTTCGCAGCCATCGCGTCGTCGACGACACCACCCACCTCGAACTCGAGTACCAATTCGGCGGATCCCTTCCGAGCGTCGCCCGGCGGGTGATCGACCCGGCGAAGCTGAGCTGGATCGAGGAGACCACGATCGACGCGTCACGGTGGACGGCGGCCTTCACCATGACGCCGACGCACTACGCGTCGTTCTTCCGGTGCAAGGGGAGTTGGCAGCTCGTGGCCCGCGCCGGTGAGACCACCCGGGTGATCGAGGGGGATCTCAAGGTCAACTCGCCGATCCCGTTCGTCGGAGGACAGGTGGAGAAGGCCATCGTGAGCGGGCTCCGCGAGCGCCTTGCCGAGGAGCCGCCCCTGCTCGAACGCTGGGTCGCCGACACGACGTGACCGACTGGGTCAGCTCCTGGCGTTGGGTCGGGATTTGTGCAGGTTTGCGACGTGAGCTGACCCAGAGACGTGAGCCGACCCAGAGACGTGAGCCGACTTCAGCTGGCGGCGGCTTGGATGACGGCGATGATGTCGTCGCCGTAACGCTCGATTTTCACCGGACCCATGCCGGGAACGAGCAGGAGATCGCGTCGCTCACGCGGACTGGCCTCCGCCATCGCCGCGAGCGTGGTGTCGTGGCAGATCACGAACGCC
>JANPDB010000350.1:0-2281 GCA_031431255.1 Acidimicrobiia bacterium
GGCCCGTTCACTCACGCGTTCGAGGAACTGCTCGAGCGTCACGACGAAGGAATTGCCCTCGCTCACCTCGGTGCGGATGTCGTAGAGCGTCTCGCGGACTTCGGCGATGACTCGCGTGACCTCTCCGCGCATGCGGCTGAGTTCGGCGCCGATCGTGGGATCGCCGACCGTCTTGGCGCTCCGGTCGAGTTCGAAGCCGAGATACGCGAGCGACTGGCCGATCCGGTCGTGGAGGTCGCGGGCGATGCGGCTACGTTCCTCGCTGGCCGCGACGCCGCGGATGCGAAGGAACAAGCGAGCATTGTCGATGCCGATGGCCGAGGGTTCGGCCAGGCTCCGCAGGACCTCGCGCTGCTGGACGTCTTCGAGACCCGAGCCCGCCGGTTTGATCCACTCGATGGCGATGGCACCGATGAGCGCGGAACGGGCGATCAGGGGGCTGTAGATGCCCGTGGCGGAGTCCCCGAGAAAGGTCTGGTCGCCGAAGTCGGCGCTGCTGGCGATGCCCCTGGTGGCGATTGCCTGGTTGAGGGCCGTCGGCATCGATCGCTGCTCGATGGTCTCCGCGACCCGGATGCCGTCAGCCCGGGCACACGACCAGGCGGAGTGGATGTTGTCGTACAGAAAGATCGCCACGCCGTCGGCGGACAGCAGTTTCTGGGCGTTGGCGCTGGTCCGGGCGAGCGCATCTTCGAGGTCGAGCGATGCCGGTAGCGACTGGGCCAGGTGGTGGAGTGATTCGAGGAGCTGGTTCGCGCGTGTCAGCTTGCCCATCGTGTCGGCGTCGGCGGTACGGCGACGGTCGGTCTCCCGCACGATCCGGTGGCCGACCCCGGCGAGGGCGGCGATGACGACCAGGGCGAGCATCCAAACGCTGGCGAGTTCGAGGTCATCGCCGTCGTTGGTGGCCTGTCCGGTGAGACCGACAAGGCTGATGATGACGCCGACGAGGGAGCCGTATCCGACCACCAGGGGTCCGCCGTGGGCGAAGCCGCCGATGACGATGCCGGGTAGGAGGCACAACGCGAGAGGCGATGACCAATAGCCGGTGAAGCAGACCAGTGTCATCGGGAGGGCCAGATCCAAGATGATGTGGACGGCGAGGAGCCGCTCATTGCCTTGGCGGACGATCGGGGACAGCATCCGAACGATCGTCCACATGATCACGACGCCAAGACCGATCACGGCACGGTCGTCGGTGGCCTTGGGGGCGTCGAGCAGTACGAGGAACGCCGTCACCAGCAGCACGGCCACGCGGATGACCGAGACCGGCCCCTCGAACGGGGCCAGACGGTCGCGTCGATCGTCGACGGCGCTTCGCACCGGCAACCGGAAGGAGACGGTGGGTGAGGTCATGGGCAGTAGTCCTATCGACCTAGGACGCCCGCGCCTTGAACGAAGTCTCGAACATGGCCCGCGATTTTGGCGATGCTCCGGATTCCGAAGGGGACGCTCCGGAGTCTGCCGGTACGCCTCGTTCCCGGACCCGGTCGGGTACGGTCGTCGACGTATGAAGTTGATTGGTCTGGGTGGCGGCATCGGAGCGGGGAAGTCGACCGTCTCCGCGGCCCTGTCCCGTCGTGGGGCGGTGATCGTCGACGCCGACCTGATCGCGCGCCAGGTGGTCGAACCGGGCATGCCTGCGCTGACGGCGCTCGTCGAACGGTTCGGGTCGTCGATTCTGCGCGATGACGGATCCCTCGACCGTGGCGCCTTGGCCGCCCTGGCTTTTCGCGACGGGGAGTCGGTTGCCGCGCTCAACGCGATCACCCACCCGGCCATCGGCGTCGAGATCAACCGCCAGATCGCCGCCCAAGTCGGCACCGACCGGGTCGTCATCCTCGACGCGGCCTTGCTGTTCGATCGATCGAGAGATGGCCTCGTCGGTTCGATCGTGGTCGACGTCGATCCGGAGGCGGCGATCGACCGGTTGGTCCGGTTCCGGAACTTCGACGCCGACGACGCTCGTCGTCGTGTTGCGGCACAGATGACCCGTGAGGCCCGCGTCGCCCTGGCGGACAGGGTGATCGACAACTCGACGACGGTGGAGGAGCTGGAGGGCCAGGTCGATGCGGTGTGGGAGTGGATCCGGACCCGCCCGGAGTCCGTGTTCACCAAACCTTCGGAATCGGACCCCGCAAAACTGTCGTAGGGGGGTCCTTAGACTCGTGGGATGTCCGTTACCTCGACCGACGCTCCCGTCCGACAGCTCCCGGGCAAGCCCTTCAAGGTGGAGTCGGCCTACCAACCAGCGGGTGACCAGCCCGAAGCCATCGCCAAC
>JANPDB010000351.1:0-5137 GCA_031431255.1 Acidimicrobiia bacterium
GACCCACCCTGGGACCAAGACGGCCTCACTGACATCGACACCATGAAACTCATGTGCACCAACGGACACCACACCCACCGCCACGAAACCGGCAACAACATCACCCGACAACCCAACGGCACCTGGACCATCAACAACGAAACCGACGAACCCTGGCCACCGACACCGACACCATCCGAACGAACCGCCCCCACCGAACCACACGACGAATCGATCGCGCACGCTCGCGAGGCCTGCCTCGAACGACTCCGACACGCCCGGTGCCGTCGTTCCGATTCGGCGGCGAGAGCCGGACCATAGGCATCCCGAGGCGGGAACAGCGCGCCCGGTTCCGAGATGAACCGCGCAAGATCTCGGTCCTCCACATTCACGGCGAGGCCGACGCCAACGTCCCGTTCGACGGCTCCGCAACGACCAAGGGCACCGCCGCCGGCACAGTGCGCATGTCGGTCCCCACCGCGCTCGAACGGTTCCGCACCGCGGCGAAGTGCCCGGCGCCGACGACGAGCACCACGGGGCCGGTCACCCGGCAATCGAGCGCGTGCCCCGGGGGCGTCGACTTGAACCTCATCACCATCGCCAGCGCCGGCCATCAGTGGCCCGGCTCCCCTGTCCAGCCCACGGCGGCCGCGGCGGCGATCGGCGTCGACCCACCGAGCCAAGCCCTCGACGCCACCGCCCAGCTCTGGGACTTCTTCGCCGCCCACCGCCGCTGACGCACCGCAAAAGCACGGGCACCGATGCGGACACGGCCGTCGACACCCAGTGCTTGGTCCTCCCGCTCGCAGTCGAGCGAACCGAGCGACCGCGAGCGAACCCAGCATTGGGATTTCTTCGCCGCCCACCGACGCTGACGCCCAGGAGCGGTACGGGCACCGATACGGACGCGGCCGCCGACACCGAGTGCTGGGTCATCCCGCTCGCCCTGGAGCAAACCGAGCGACCGCGAGCAAACCCAGCATCGGACGAGCCCGAGCAAGGACACGAACCAGCGATGAACGAACCAAGTCGGACGAACCCGAGCAAGGCCACGATCCCGATCAAGAATGGGGCACCGAGCACTGAAAGCCCGCACCCGTCCGAAACGTCGTACTCAGTACGCGCACGCACCCGCACCCGGAGGCACCCGCACCCGGCCAAGGCCAAGCCGCAGCGTCAGTCGGTCTGCTTCCAGTGATTGAAGAACGTGATCTCGCGGGCCGGACGACGAGGCGCCGGGGAGAAGTCGTCGCCGGTGTAGAACGCCACCGGCAGCAGCGCGATCTGGCTCACCGTCGGCGGGATGCCGAGCATCTCGGCGATGAGTTCCTCGTAATGGAGATGGAAGGTGGTCCACGCCGAGCCGAGCCCACGGGTCCGCGCCGCCAACTGGAAGCTCCACACACCGGGAGCGACGCTGCCGTGATACGCGGCGACGTCGCCTCGGGGCGCATCGTCGGGAAGGCGGTCGAGGCGCATGGCGATGACCCACGCCGGCACCTCGGCGATGTGGTCCACCAGATACATCGCCGACTCGACGACCTTGCCCTGACGGCCCTGGGCACCGGCGCTTGCCGCAAGATACTGACGGCCGTACTCCTGGTAGTACGGCGCGATCTTGGCCATCAACTCCTTGTCGTCGACGATGAGCCAGCGATTGCGCTCGAGGTTGCCGCCCATCGGCGCGTGACTCGCCACATCGATGCAGTCGAGCAGCAATTCCCGAGGAACAGGACGGGAAAGGTCCAGGCGCTTCCGAACCTGCTTGGTGGTCTTGAGGAGATAGTCGGAAGCTTCGATATCGATCGGGGGCATGGCGCCAGGGTACGACCCCACTCAGCAACGCACCACCTTGACTGTGCGGCACTCAAGAACGCGCAGCAGGTGACGCAGGTCGGTGAGATCACTCGTGTAGAGCCGGTCAGCACCGAGCGATGCTGTCGCGAGAGCGACCGACGCATCGACCACGTCACTCGTGCCCGCTTTGGCGCACAGGACTCCGGCAGCGCGAGCGACGTCGTCGAACGATGCGACGACGCAACCAGAAAGCGCTCGGGCGAGTCGCGCCTGTCGGATGGAACCGCGCCAGACCTGGGCGACGACTGCGGCCGGGACAGCAACCTCCGTTCCCGCGAGTGCCGCTGCTTTCACGTCCGACCACATCTTCAGGTCACCGCGATCCAAGGCCACGAGAGCCCCGGCGTCGAGAACGATCACGCGCTTCGTTTTGCGGTGCCGGACGCACCGATCCCGAGACGACGACGCGAGGCTGCCAACTCCTTCTCGGTGATCTCCCCGTGCTCGCGCTCGAAGTCCGCGACGGCCACCAGCAACTCGTCTTGGCGGATTCTGCGGCGGGCGGCTTCGGCAAGCCACGCCGATACCCCTTCGCTTGACTCGCCGGCGCGGACCACGACGACGTCGGCAAGATCCGAGTCGATCGAGATACTGAATCGCTTGGCGGGCATGTCGCGAATGTACCTCCGGCAGGATTGCTCCGGATTGACGACCGCGCCAAAACACCAACAATTGCTGCTCCTCGTGCAGTACTTGCTCGGGGAGGAACGACGTGAACGCGACCAATGCGCACCGCAGCCATGGCCAGTGCCGCCTGAGGGCGCAACGACGCGCACGCGGAGAACGTACGCAACGAGCACGTGCCAGGACCACGGCCAGGGTCGGTTCAGGGTTGTCCCTGGTTCCGCTCGCCAATCTGCGGGCGCACCATCGAACCATGACGAACGTGCCGTCGAACCCCAGCTACTCGCCGCACTCGCCGCACTTGCCCGAACCCGACCCACGACGAACGTCTACCCGGCGACAACGCCTCGCGCACATTGCGCTGGCTGGACTGATCGTCGCCATCTCGGTGCGGACGAACGCGGCTGCGCCGTTCCTCGTCGTCGCGCTATTCGTTCTCGTCGTGCCGTTCGAGAAGCTGTTCCCGCGCCACCGCGGACAACGCGTGCGACGCCAAGGCCTCGGCACCGACCTCACCTTCGCTCTCGCCACGCCGCTGATCTCCGGGGCCGGTCTCGTCGTCGCCGCCGTCGCCGGCGTGGTGAGCCTGGCGTGGCTGCCGGGACTCGCGCTCCGTCCGCTCGTCGCCATGCTCCCGGCGCCCGCGCTGCCGATCATCGGCGCGGTGCTGTTCGACCTTGCCGGTTACTGGGTGCACCGCTTCGCCCACGAGAAGGCCGCGCTTTGGCGGTTCCACTCCGTGCACCACACCGGCGAACAGCTCGACTGGCTCAGCGGCATACGCGTCCATCCCCTCGACGGGTTTCTGCTCGGACCTCCGGTCCTCCTTCTCATCGCCGCCGGGTTCCCGGCGAAGATCACCGGCGGCATCGCCATCCTCCAGATGATCGTCGGTCTGTTCCTCCACGCCAACGTCCGATGGCGGTGGCGTCCACTGCATCGCATCATCGCCACCCCCGACTTCCACCACTGGCACCACGCCAACGAACCGGCCTCGATCCACACCAACTACGCCGCCTTCCTCCCGATCTGGGACCAGCTCTTCGGCACCTACCGGGTACCGAAGGACCGTCAGCCGGAGCGCTACGGGATCGACGAACCCCACCCCACCACCTTCGTCGGGCTCCTCACCGCACCGCTCAACGGGCTCCGCCTCCCGAAGCAACTCCGACGGCTACGACCCCTCCGACGGGCACGACAGCCACGACAGCCACGACGGCGCAGACGCGCCGGAGCCTCCGACCGTTCGGAGTGACGTCGACGTCTGCGTCGGTGAAGCCGGTCGTGTCGAGCAGAGGCGAGCAGGGGCGAGGTGAGGCGAGATGGACGGCCGCTGTGAGAAGGTGAGGCCATGCCGTCTGACTACGTTGATCGCGTCGATGTCGTCGAGTTCACCGACCCGCTCTGCTCCGTAGCCTGGGGAGCGGAGCCGATCTTTCGCCTCTTCCGATGGCGCTACGGAGATCGGTGCAACTGGCGCACGGTCATGGGAGGACTGGCCGGCGACCTCTCGACCGGAGTTCCCGAGTGGACCCGCGAATCGGCGGCGCTGCCCATGGAGAAGTACTGGCGACGGGTCACGAAGATCACCGGTCAGCCCTACCCGAAACCCATGCACCTCATGCCGCGTTCGACCGACCCAGCCGGACGCGCCATCAAGGCGGCGGCCCTGCAGGGAAGCGACGTCGAAGGCCGGTGCCTCCGCCGCATCCGGGAATCGATCTTCCTGTTCGGACGCGGACCCGAGACGGCCGACGAGTTCCTCGAAACCTTCGCCGGCGTGCCGGGATTCGACCAGGACCGATGGTTGATCGACTTCACGGCGAGCCGCGTTGCGGAGTTGTACCGAGCCGATTGGGCCGAGGCCCGGACCCCCAACGACTATGTGCGCGCGTACCAAAGTGACGAGCCGATGGCCGGAGTGATGCGCCACTCCGAAGGCCACGACCGCTTCGACTTTCCGACGGTGCTCTTCCGTGGACCGACCGGAGAACATACGGTGCCCGGTTGGATGCCCTTCGCCGCATACGTCGACGCCCTTGAGGCAGCCTCGCCGGGGGCAACGCTCGCGCCACGAAACGACCCGACGGTCGAGGAAGCGTTCGCCACATTCGAAGTCCTCACCGCGAAAGAGCTGGAGGTTCTGTGCGGCAGTGGGGCCGAACTTCCCGACGACGTGACCACCTACAACTGGGGCGACGGCGAGGTGTTCTTCACCCCTGCGGAGGCAGCGGCGCGAAACCTTGCGGACGGAGGCGCCGTGACGAGTTGACCGCCGGCCCTCGTCGCCGTGCATCCCTCGCTCACGCGCTCGACGCCGAAATCACCCGCAAGCCTCCCCCTGCCATTGCTGCCGCCGACGTGGACGCATGGCGCTCGGCCACCGCCGCCGCAGCAGCAACGAGCACGGCCTACCTCGGGAGCCGAGCTGGGGGGAAGCGGTCATGCCCGGTTCATGCGGAGGCAGCACGTGCGTCGTTCGCTGTCCACGTCGCGTCGTTACCGTCCTCGCGGATCCGTCAACGGACCACGGACAACGGACAACGGACAACGGACAACGAGAGGGACGATCGCATGAGCACACCGCACACGTCGAGCAGCACACAGAGGATTCGCCACAAGCGATCCCGCGCCCGTCTCGCCGGAACAGCAGCCCTCGCTGCTGTACTCGCCGTCG
>JANPDB010000352.1:0-2892 GCA_031431255.1 Acidimicrobiia bacterium
TCCTCGTGCTTCATGTGCCCAAAGAGGTGCTGTTGGACTCCGGAAACATGAACAGGGGCGAGGATTTGGACCGTGTCCCAGCCGAGGTCGGTCAGGTGCGCGTAGTAGCCGCGTCGGTCGGTATCGCACTTGATCCGCTCGACGAGGCCTCGGTGCAACAACTGGTCGATCTGGTAGGTGAGCCGACTGCGTGGACTCACGACGACCTGCGCCAGTTCGGTCATTCGGAGCCGACGACCCGGTGCCTCGGACAGCAACGCGATGACCTCGTAGTCGGCGAACCCCAGACCGAACGGTGCCAGGTCGGAGGAAAGCTTGTCGGCGAGGGTCCGTTGGAACTGCAGGAACAACCGCCATGCGCGCTGTTCCTCGTCGGAAAGCCAGCGAAGGTCGGGCACGCATTCGACCATAGCGACCCGCTGCATCTACTTCGTTGTCATCCGTCGCAGGCCGGCGTGGTGATCCAGCAACCTTCGATGTGGTCGTCGACCATCCCCGCCGACTGCATGAACGCGTACATCGTGGTCGGCCCGACGAAGCGAAACCCCCGTCGTTTCAGCTCCTTCGACAAGGCAATGGCCTCGGGGCATGTCACCCGCAACTCTTCGTGTTCGGTCAGTCGGAACGTCCGGTGCGGGGGGCGAAAAGACCAGCACAGCGCATCGAGTGACTCCCCGTTTTCCAAGAGCTCGACGGTGGCGCGTGCGTTGTCGATGGCGGCGGAGATCTTGGCGCGGTTGCGTACGATCCCGGTGTCGCTCATCAGCAGCTCCACCTGCCGGTCGTCGAACAACGCAACGGCGTGGGGGTCGAAGCCGTCGAAGACGTCCCGGTATCGTGCCCGCTTGCGCAGGATGGTGATCCAGGACAGGCCGGCCTGGGCGCCCTCCAAACACAGCTTCTCGAGCACCTTGGCTTCACCGTGCAGGGGCTGACCCCATTCGGTGTCGTGGTAGGCCGTGTACAGCTCATCAGAGCCGCACCACGCGCACCGAGAGTGGCCATCCGCGCCGGTCAGGAGACGCCCGTTCACCGAACCGAGGCTAGGCCGAACGGGGTTGCGGGGTTCGCCGGCGAATTCGGTTCGGTCAACCCGGGGCGGCCCGGGTAAGATGATCTGCCATGCCGCACACCTCAGACCAGCGCTTCTTGGTTCTGCATGGCTGCAAGCTGAAGGGCTTCTCCGAGCCGTCAGCCATAGGCTCGGTCATCGGGATGAAGCCGCCGGCTGTCACCAAGATCCTCCAAGGGCTGGTCAAGGAGGGTCTCGCCAAGTATCTCGAAGGTGGGCGCATCTCCGGCTACGCGCTCACGCCCGCCGGAAAACAGGAGCAGGTGCGCCTCGCCGAAGCCGACCTGCTCGGGAGCGGCTCCCGGCAGGTGGTGCAGGATTCCTACGAGCGGTTCCTCGTGCTTAACGCCGACCTCCTCGCCGTCTGTACGGCCTGGCAGGTCCGGGACCTCGACCGCAACATCCTCAACGACCACAGCGACCGTGAGTACGACGAGGGTGTCATCAAGCGATTGGCCGACGTGCACCTCGGGGTGACCCCGATCACCGTTGCGCTGTCGGCCGCCCTCGACCGGTATCACCACTACCAGCCCCGCCTGCAACTTGCGCTGGACAAGGTGAAGAAGGGCAACCGTGAGTGGTTCGCCAAGCCGATTCTGGACTCTTATCACACGGTCTGGATGGAGCTCCACGAGGATCTCCTCTCCACGCTCCGCATTGAACGCGCGTCGGAAGACGCATAATCAACCAGCGAGGCGCTTGTCGCCCGCACCCATCCCCGTGAGGGGAAAGGATCCGATCATGTCCCGCTTCGGCGAACCCCACCCCGCTCCGTCCGAAAGGCATAAGGAGCCCCTGATGTCGCGTCGCCGCGACGTCCCCACCGCTGTGTCCATCGTGTCCATTGACGGGAGGAACCTCTGATGTCCCGCTTCGGCGACGTCCTCACCGCGATGGTGACCCCCTTCGACGCCAACGGCGCCCTCGATCTCGACGCCGCCCAGGCGCTCGCCCGCTGGCACGTTGCCCAGGGCAACGACGGTCTCGTCATCGCCGGTACCACCGGTGAAGCGCCGACGCTTTCCGACGAGGAGCAGCTCGACCTCATCAAGGCGGTATGCGAAGCAGTCACCGTCCCCGTGATCGGCGGCGCTGGATCGAACGACACGCCCCACGCTCTGCATCTCACCAAGGCGATGGCCGGCCTCGGCTGTGCCGGTGTGCTCACGGTGACCCCGTATTACAACCGTCCCTCGCAGGCCGGCATCGAGCGCCACTTCCGGGCAGTGGCCGCCGCCACCACCCTCCCGGTGGTCATGTACGACATCCCCGTCCGCACCGGACGCAAGATCGCCAACGACGTCATGCTCCGCCTCGCCCGTGAATGCTCGAACATCGTTGCGGTGAAGGACGCGGCAAGCGATGTGTCATCGTCGGCGCGGCTCATGGCCGAAGCTCCGTCGGGCTTCGAGCTCATCAGCGGGAACGACGACCAGACCCTTCCTTTGCTGTCCATCGGCGGGAGCGCAGTGATCGGCGTGGCCACGGCCTGGGCGGCGTCGGAGCACAAGGAGATGATCACCTCGTTCAAGAAGGGCGACGTCGAGCGGGCGCGATCGGTCAATGCGCGGCTGCTCGACTCGTACTCCTTTGAGACGGGCGACGCGAATCCCAACCCGCAACCCGTCAAGGCCATGCTGCGGACGCTCGGCCACCCGGTCGGGCACTGCCGTCCGCCGATGGACGGCGAACCTGACGATCTCGAAGATCGCGCCCGCAAGGTCTACGCCGATCTCAAGGCAGGTTCGTGAGTCTCCGCCGGTTGTTCGCCGTCGCGGCTCCACGCCGAAACGGCGCGTCGTGAGTCGCCGAGGCGGTCC
>JANPDB010000353.1:0-1618 GCA_031431255.1 Acidimicrobiia bacterium
CACCGACCTCACGGCGGCGTATCACGCGACGATGGCGACGGGCGATCTGCTTGATGCCTTCGAACGCGGTGAGATCTCGCGGACCGAACTGGCCGTTCCGATCTACGCCGCGAAAGCGGCAGCTTCGCGGGCTGCGGTGAAGGCCACGTCGGAGATCTACACACTGCTCGGCACCCGCGGAGCAGCGAGGACCAACGGGTTCGACCGCTACTGGCGCAACGCCCGCACGCTGTCGCTCCACGACCCCGTCGATTGGAAGCACGAAGAAGTGGGCCGCCACGTGCTGACCGGATGGGACCCGCCCCCGGGGATCTACCAGTGAGCGGTCGCGATCCCCGTCGGCTCTCTGTGGGTGAGCACGCCGACGCCGAGCGTTACCGGTCGGCGTGGCTCGACGCGATGGCCTCCTACTGGCACATCGTCGCTCGCTCCGCTGACCTCGCGCCCGGCTCGGTGGTGTCGGTGGAACTGCTCGGGCGCCCGTTCGCCCTGTGGCGCGGAGGCGATGGCTCCCTCGGAGCCGTTGCTCGCCAGTGCCCGCATCGTGGTGTCGATCTCTCCCTTGGCGCCGTCGACGCGCAGGGGTGTCTTGTCTGCCCGTATCACTCGTGGTCGTTCCGCTCCGATGGCTCGTGCGGTTCGATTCCCCAGCTCGCCGAGGATCGCGTCCTCCCCGGAGCGGACACCGTCCCTGCGCAGGTGGCCGAGGCCCACGGATTCGTCTGGATGTGCCTCGTCCCGCCTGGCAACGAACGTCGATCGTTCCCCTCCTACGACGTGCTCGATGCCGGGACCCATTGGTTCTGGATGGGAGAGCTGATGCTCTGGGATGCGCAATGCCTTCGTCAGGTCGAGAACTTCTGCGACGTGACCCACTTCTCCATCACCCATCTCGACACCTTCGGCAACCCCGCCGGCGTTCGCCTCGAACCGACCCGGGCCGAACGCGATGGATGGTCGGTGCGGTTCGACTTCGACTACCCGGTGTTCGATCCGAGTGTGGCGCCGTCGAAGGATCGGCAGAGTTTCCCCAGCCGTTTCGAGTACGACGTACAACTTCCGTGCTCGGTGCTCCTCGGCGGAGCGAGCGGGCCTGGATCGGTGATGTTCATCCATGCGACGCCGCTCGACGTCGATCGCTCCATGGTCTTCTGGGGCTGCGCGTTCCCGCTCGATGTGGTGATCGACGACGCGCAGTACTCGGCGATCGAAGAAGCGGTGTGGGCTCCGGACCGGGCGATGGTCCAGTCGCAGGATCCCATCGGCTTGCCGCTCGGTTCCCGTGACGAGCGGCATCTGCCGATGGATCGCCTGGCGCTGGCCTACCGACGCGCGCTTGCTGATCTGGGTGTGCCATCGTCGATCCCGCACAACTCTGTTTCCTCAGGAACGTCCAACCCAGTGCCTACTCCGGAGCCCGTCCATGCGTGATCTCGTCACTCTGCCCAAAGCCCATCTGCACATCCATCTCGAAGCGGGCATGCGACCGTCGACGCTGGCCGATCTGGCGGCGAAGTACGACCTGGTGATGCCGGAGATCCGCGGCTACGGCACGTTCGCCGCGTTCTCCGACATGTACGTGGGTGCGATCGAAGTGCTCCGTGAGCGCGACGATTGG
>JANPDB010000354.1:0-4929 GCA_031431255.1 Acidimicrobiia bacterium
CGGAGTTCGGCCACCGCCCGGTCGAGTTCATCCACCACCGGATCGTGCAGCTCCGCGAGGGCCTCGGCCTGGAGGTCGCGGCGGGAGGGCCCGCCCTCGAAGATGCTCATCGTCGAGTCAGCCGAAGACGTTCGAGCAGACGTCCTTCCCGAAGCTCCTCCGGCCGTCGTGGCCATGCCCGGTTCAGCGGTGAACGCGCCGGCGTCACGTCGGCGCATCAGGACGATGAGCCCGCCGCCGATGAGGAGGAGCGGCCAGAGGCGGTCCCCGGCGATGTTCAGATTGAGTTGATCGAGGATCAGCCCCGCACCGATGGCGACGAGGATCCAGACGCCGAGCGACCGGTTATGAAGGACCTCGAGTCCGCTCGTCCGAGGAGTCGGGGGTACCGCCTGTCCCTTCGGCCGCTTTGGCAGCAGGACCCAGGCGAGGATGTAGGCAATCACGCCGACGCCGCCCATCGCAAAGGTGAGGAGGAACGCCAGGCGAACGAGCACCGGATCAATGCCGAAGTACTCGCCGATGCCACCGGCGACACCTTTGAACACCCGGTTCTTGCGGCTGCGGTAGAGGCGGCGCTCGGCCGGGACCTCGGCCTCCTGCTTCTTCGCCTTCTTCGGGGAATCAGCCGAACTCTTGGGCTTCTCGGTCTTCACGTCATCCATGGTGCGGGGTCCGCAGCGTTCGTGCATTCAGGTGTTCCCCCGAACCGACCCTGAGACGGCCGGGGTGGTCAGGGTTTTGTTGGGGAGGACCCCGGCAGTCCGAGGGCGTCGGGGCTGTCATCATCAGTAGCGTGCCCCGGCCCATCGATCCGCCGCGTCTTCCCGACGCCGTGCCGAACGCGCCAAGCGCCTCGTTGCCGGGCGTGATCGACCCGACCCCGCCGGTCACCGGCCCTACCCGCCCCGCTCGTCCCCATCTCCCTGCTCGTCCCCATCTGCCCCTGGGGCCACTCGAGGGCGTCGAGCGCTCCGGCCCTGGGGAGCGGTGGCTCGGTGGAGTGGCCTCGGGACTCGCCGCGAGGCTCGGCGTCGACCCGTCGATCGTGCGAATTGCGTTCGTCGCCCTTGCGTTTGCGTCCGGTGTCGGCGTCGTGCTGTACCTGCTCGCCTGGGTCATCCTTCCGATCCATGCTTCAGCCGCCACCGGCGTTGGTGGCGGCCGCCCCTCATCGGTTCCTGTCCTGCATGCCGCCGGCGACCCGATCGCCGCGTTGGCCTTCGGTGCGGTGGTGCTCGGATCGTTGTTGCTGATCCAGCAGACCGGACTTCCCTTTCCCACCTGGTTGATCACCGCGATCGTGATCGTCTCGATCGGCTTCTCGATGATCAGCCACGAAGGCCGACGCTCGATAGAGCACGCGCTGAGTCGAACCGGGTCCTCCCCGTGGCGAGGTCAGGTCATCCGTTTCGCCATCGGAGGGCTCTTCGTCTTCGGCGGGTTCGCCGGAGTCGTCTCGCGGGCCGGACGGCTGAACGCCCTGACTGGACTCTTCTTCGCCGTAATCGCTCTCGTCGCCGGACTCGGTGTGATCCTTCTTCCCTGGAGCCGTTCGATGCTTCGTGCACTTAGCGACGAACGCCGGGCGAGGGTCCGTTCCGAGGAGAAGGCGGACATCGCCGCACACCTCCACGACTCGGTCCTGCAGACCCTTGCGATCATCCAGCGCAAAGCCGACGACCCGAAACAGGTCCAGGCGCTCGCCCGTAGCCAGGAACGGGAACTGCGGGCCTGGCTGTTCAGTGACGGGGACCAGAGCGCCGGGAGACCGCTGTCGATCCGCGAGATGCTCGATGTCGTCGCCGAGGAGGTCGAGCAGGCGTACGGAATCAACGTCGACGTTGTCTTGGTCGGCGACGGCCCGCTCGACGACGCCGTTCGCGTCGCTCTCGCCGCCACGCGCGAGGCACTCGTGAACGCGGGCAAGCATTCGGGCGCGGACAAGGTCGACGTGTACCTCGAAGTCGACGAACGCGAGCTTGTCGTGTTTGTGCGTGACCGCGGGAAGGGGTTCGACCCGGCCGCGGTCTCCGCCGACCGCCGTGGCCTGCGGGACTCGATCATCGGCCGGCTGCAGCGCAACGGAGGGCGTGTCACGATCTCGTCGTCGCCGGGCGAGGGAACCGAGGTGCAGATCGTGATCGGGCGGTCACCGGCGCCCGTGGGTTCAACCCCAGATGAACCAGCAGTTGAGCCGACGAAAGCGCAGCTATGAAAACCCGTGTGTTCCTGGTCGATGACCATCAGCTGTTCCGCAAGGGTGTCGCGGCCGAACTGGCCGACGCGGTGCAGATCGTCGGCGACGCAGCCGACGTCGACACCGCTGTTGCCGGGATCATCGGGGCCCGGCCACAGGTCGTTCTGCTCGACGTCCACCTTCCCGGCGGTGGTGGCGCATCGGTGATATCCCGGGTGCACGAACGGGAGCCGGACGTGAAGTTCCTCGCTCTCTCGGTGTCCGATGCGTCAGAGGACGTGATTGCCGTGATCCGTGCCGGCGCCCGCGGGTACGTCACGAAGACGATCAGTGGAGGGGAACTCGCCGCCGCCATCGAGCGCATCGCCGACGGCGACGCCGTGTTCTCTCCCCGACTCGCGGGCTTTGTGCTCGACGCCTTTTCGACGAACCTCTCCGTCGACACCCCTTCGGACCCGGAGCTCGATCAGCTGACGCAACGGGAGAAGGAAGTGCTGCGCCTCATCGCCCGGGGCTACGCCTACAAGGAAATCGCCCGACAGCTCACACTGTCGGTGAAGACGATCGAGACCCACGTATCGTCGGTGCTGCGAAAGCTCCAGCTTTCGAGCCGTTACGAGCTGACCCGCTGGGCCAACGATCGACGCCTCTGAGGCGGCCGGTCTCGCTTGCTCGGCCGGCTATGCCTTGCGGCGCGCGGCCTTCTCGCCGGCGGCCCGCTTGGTCTCGCGTGGTGGCTTGCGGGCGACGGGGCCTTTCGGTCCGCCCGCCGGGCGTCGGGGTGCGTCGCCGGTGGCGCCGCTCGCCGACGATGCGTCCGGCTCAGACTCACCGGCCGGCGAGGGCAGGATCGTAAGTTCACGTGGTAGCTCGGCTTCGAACACGCGGGCGTCGTGACCGCCCACGGGAGGCAGCTGGAGGCGACGTGCATGGAGCAGCAGACGGGACGCGGCTTGCGACACCGGCTTGGCCCCGTAGAGGCGGTCGCCGAGGATCGGAGCGCCGCGAGCAGCGAGCTGCACTCGGAGCTGGTGGGTTCGCCCGGTGAGTGGCGAAAGGAGCAGCTGCTGACGTTTCGCGTTGGAATCGCCGAGTTCGATGATCGTCTCCGCACGGTCTCCGCCCCGTTCGACGACGGCCATCCGGTCGCGATGCTCCCGGTCCTGGCCGATGAAGTCGACGAGGCGGCCGGCCTTCAACTGGTGGGGCACGCCGACCACGGCCACGTAGTCCTTCGTGAGTTCGTAGCCCTTGAATGCAGCGTCGAGCTCTGACCGCAACGACCGCGGCGCGCTCTTGCGGACGAGCATCATCACCCCGGACGTGTCGCGGTCGATGCGGTGCACCGGCACCATCGGTTGCTCGAGGTGATCGCTGAGAAGGGTAACCAGGTTGTCCTTGTCGATCACGCCGCGTTCTTCGGGGCGCAGACCGCTGGGCTTGTCGACCACGACCAATTCTCCGTCATCGGCAAGAATCCACTTCGGATCGAAGACGTGGGCATTGGCACTCGTGGCGATGGCGCCGCTGATCTCGATGACGTAGCCGGTGCGAACCTCCCACGAGTCGTACGTGACAGGACGCCCGTTCACCCGAACGCGACGTCGCCCGATCAGCATGGATGCATCGTTCTTGGCCAGTCCGTCGATGAGCAGACGGAGTGCCCGGTCAAGGCGCGTGCCGTCCAGCTCACTCGGAATGATGTAGCGATTGGCGGCAGGCACGGGCGTCAAGGCTACTGGCGCCTGACTCGACCGCCCGCCGCCAGCCCAGGAAGGATGCGGTTGCGTCCTTGGCGACCGTGCCCGTCAGTGGTTCGTCAATTCTCCGGTGTCCGTTCGGCCGACACCGTGAGGGCGTCGTGGAGCGAGCGGTGGAAGTGCTGGACCCCGGGTTCGTTGCGGCCGAACGTGACGTACGGCTGCGCTCCTGCGGCGAATCCCTGCTGGATCGACGCGCCCACGGCGAAGTCCTCTCCGAGCACCGTCGACGTGACAACTTCCCAGTTCCTGTCCCAGTAGTCGGTCGCCTCGGTGAGGTGGTCGGCCCGTCCGAGTACCCGGACGGTCACATCACTCACGCTCGGATCGTCCACCCGGAGGAAGGCGGTCCAGGCCTCGAAGTGCACTCCCGACCACACGAGGATCGTGTTCGGGAAGATCTGATAGGCGTTGACGAGGTGCGGTCCGGGATCGGCGTTCGGATCCGTCCCGTGGCGGTCGAAGCTGGTACGCACGACCCACACCAAGCCATGGCGTTCCTCTGCCGGGAGGGCGACAAGTGCGTAGTCCTCCCGGGAGATGGCGCCGAAGTCGTTGGCGTGAGGCACGTGGAGTAGGTCGCCGTTCGGCCGGTAGGACCACGCACGGATCTCTTCGGCCGACGTCTTCTGGGTGGCGGGCTTCACGGGTCTCCGGACGTCCTGTGATGTCGATGTCGTTCGGGGAGTCTTGTCCGACGGTGGAACCCCGGCAAGTGGCTCGGATGCCGCACACCTGGGACCAGATGCTGCAGAACACCTCCCAACGACGGTCGGAGGTGTTCTGCCCCCAGATATGGGGGCAACCTCTCTCCCAGCGTCAGGCGGCGGCGGTGAGGCGGGTTCGCAGATCGGCGAGCTGGGTGCGCATGGCTTCGGGGAGGTGATCGCCGAGCTTGGCGAAGTGCTCCTCGACCTTGGGGAGCTCGGCCAGCCATTCGGCCGGATCGACCCGCAAGGCGGCGTCGAG
>JANPDB010000355.1:0-2715 GCA_031431255.1 Acidimicrobiia bacterium
GCTCAATCCTGCGCACGCGATCCTCGCCGGCGCCATCCTTTCGGCGGTCGTCACGCTCGCCGGCGTGGCCCTCAATATCCGATCCTCCGAGCGGCTCTCCAGCGAACGGGAGAAGCGAGACGCCGCAGTCGCCGAAGCCAATGATCTGAAGGACAAAGTCGGTCAACTCGAACAGAAGCTCAACGAAGCGGTGGCCAAGATCCCGTCGAGCTCGCCGAACTCCACGATTTCCGTCACCACCCTCGTACCGCCCCCACCGCAATCGATTGTCGTCGTGATCTCCGTCCCGACTCCGGCGGTGACCGTTCCCGGTGCGACCGCCCCGACCACACGCCTGGCCCCGTCGACGACGGTTCGAACAGCCACGTCGACCCCGGAGCAGGGCTCAACCACCACGTCGGCATCAAGCACGACGTCGAGCACCACTACGGTGCCGACGTCCGTCGCTCCGGCACCGGCCACCACGTCAAAATCGGCTTCGAGCACCACGGCGAGCACCACGGCGACGACGACGGCGTGATCGTCGGGTCCTGACGAGTTCGTCAGTCGGTCGTGGTCGCCGAGCGGTGGGACGGATCGATCAGGCCGGCGCGTATCGCCTGCAGCACCGCCTGGGTGAGGTTCTCCACGCCGAGCCGCCGGTAGACCGCACCGAGATGGTTGTTCACCGTCTTCGGGGTGATGCCCAGCCGCTGCGCCGCTTCCTGGACAGACAGGCCGTCGGCCACGTACTGCAAGATCTGTGCATGACGGGGAGTGATCGACAGCCCTCGGTCCGCGCCGGCCATCCGCTGCAGCGAGATCAGCACATCCTGCAGGGTCGATGGGGCCGGGAGCCGTTCAGCACCGAGGATCTCCACCGCCTCGTCCAACACGATCGTGATGTCGCCACGAAGCGTCTCGACGACCAGGGCCTCGGGGCTCCCCTCGGCAATGGGGCCAACGACAACGACGCGGGGGTTGTCCGGGCGAAGGTCGATGGTGGTCTCGAATCGGGCGGCGTTCAACCCCGATGATCGCAACGCCGCTACGAGGGCCTCGGAGAGCGCTGGGTGCGAACAGAGAACAAGAACATCCGAAGCCGAGGAGCTGAACACAGACGAAACATCCCGCGAAGTAGGAACAGGTCGTGGCTCCGTCGGCCGCCGCGGCCACGCCCTTGGAGCAAGCGTTTTCGCTTCCTCAACTATTGCTCAATTCGCGCCCGAAAGCGAGGAACCGGCATCAAAGAGTTGCGCCCCGACTGGGCGAAGAGCTCCGCAGTCTGGGACGATTTCCTTCATGTCCACGCTTCTTCCCCTCTCGCCCGATGAGCTCCTCGCCACCACCCGCGCCGTCCGCAAGCGTCTCGACTTCGACCGTCCCGTCCCGAGCGGACTCATCGACGAGTGCATCCACCTCGCCACCCAGGCACCGAGCGGCTCGAACTCCCAGGGTTGGCACTTCGTCGTCATCGACGACCCGCCGAAGAAGATGGCAATCGCCGACCTCTATCGTCAAGGCTTTGCGATCTACCGGACGTTGCCGATGGCCGCTGGCAACATCGTGACCGGAGAAGAGACCCGCGACGCGCAGCAGCAGCGGGTCATGAGCTCGGCCGAATATCTCGCCGAGCACTTCCACCGTGCCCCGTATCTCGTCATCCCCTGCATCGAGGGTCGCTACGAGGGCGCCCCGAACGCTGCGTCCAGCGCAATGTTGGGCTCGATCCTGCCCGCCACATGGAGCTTCATGCTCGCCGCCCGCGCTCGCGGGCTCGGCACCAGCTGGACGACGATTCATCTCATGTTCGAACAACAAGCCGCCGAGATCCTGGGCATCCCGTTCGACGAGATCACCCAGGTCTGCCTCACCCCGGTCGCGTACACCCTCGGCACCGATTTCAAAGCGGCGGCCCGCGTCCCACTCGACAAGATCGTCCATCGCAACGCCTGGTGAGCCCCGACGGCTCCACGACGAACCGCGACCCGCGCTACCGGGGTGCCGGCTCGTCGAGCAGCCGATCCTCGATGCCGTACCCGAGCGACCCCGCAACCGCCACGGCGTGGTCACCAAGCCGTGCCCCGACGAGCTGGTCCTGGCTGTCTCGGGCCTCCAGCCAATCGATCCTCCCGGCCGGCGCGAGCGCGTCGAGCCATTCGCCGTGACGCTCTAGAAGTGCGCGCACGTCGGGGGCCGGCAGCTGCGACCACCGCAGGTGCAACTCCACGCCACCGCGTCCACGCACGGTTGGTGGTCCGAACGCCACATCGGTCAATGGACGCCACCCCCGGTCGGGCCCCTGCTCGAGCAGGTGGACGCGATCGAACTCAACATCGACCCGGTATCCGGCCAGCACGGACAGCGCGTCGGGGATCACCGCGTCGGACGCCGACTCGTGCACCGTCACGTGGGGCACGTAGTCGTAGTCGACGGAACGGAGAAGGGGTCCACGGAACACCCCGTGCCGTAGACGGTGCAGCCCGTCGAGGTCGTCACCGCCGACCCTGAGGTAGAGGACGGGCGACACCGGGGCAAACGATGCCGTTGGTCCGATCGTGAGACGCAAGGTCGGGCGACATCGGGCGGCCTCCCGGCGGAGCACGGCGAGGGCGTCGTCGAGCCGGCTCTCCGGCACGTTGACGGGCGGGACCAGGGTCAGGTGTGGAGGCTGCGTGTCGAGCGACGGTGACCGGAGCGCACGCCGCAGACCCTGCACTTCACTGCTCCACGGTT
>JANPDB010000356.1:0-4125 GCA_031431255.1 Acidimicrobiia bacterium
AATCCGCGGCGGCATCGACGCAGCGGCGAAGAAGCTCGGCTGGACGCTCGAGACCACGGCGCACAAGGACACACCGGAAACGGTCGCTGCTGCGTTCGACGCCGCGATCGCGGCGAAACCCGACGTGGTGTTGACGAGTGGGAACCCGCGTGAGTGGTTTGCCACACAGCTCAAGACTCTCGAGGACGCAAAGATCCCGGTCGTTGCCTGGTCGATGCCGGAGCCCTACGAACCCGGTCAGGGCATCTCGGCAAACCTGCTCTCCGGTGACGACTACTACTTCTACGGTGCGTTGATGGCCGACTACGCCGCGGCAAAGTCGGCCAAGAAGAACATCTTGTTCGTCGGTCTTCCGGTGTTCCCCGTTCTGTCGACCGTGCAGGCGGGTTTCACCGAGGAGATCGCCAAAGCGTGTCCGGACTGCAAAGTCGACACAATGGAAGTTGCCATCACCGACCTCGGCACCAACCTGCCTGGCCAGATCGTGTCGAAACTGCAGGCCTCGAAGGACCTTGACTTCGTCGTGTACGCCTTCGGCGGCATGCTCTTCGGCGTGCCGGACGCAATTGAAGCCGCCGGTCTGCTCTCCCAGGCACAGGCCATATCCCAGGCCGGCGGTCCGATGAACTTCGGCTTTATCGAAGCCGGCAAGCACCAGGTCGCCGAAGTTGGTCTCGCCTCCGAGCTCCTTGGCTGGCGGGCCATCGACGTTGCTGCTCGCGTGCTCGTCGGCACCGGGCCGGGTCGTTCGACGCCCCCGGCGGAAGCAATCGTTGACGGACACCCCGACATCTTGGTGAACGGGCTCCCGCTCCAGATTCTGGAAAAGGGCAGCCTCGCCGACGCGTCGAAGCTGTGGCCGGGGGTCGACGGCTACCAGGATCAGTTCGCCAAGCTCTGGGGCAAGTGATCTTCGCAGGCAATCAGCCACACTCGACGTTCGGCTGCAGTGATCGTCGACACCGTCTCCCCTGAAGAATCGGCAGGCCCGTCCACTCCGGTGGACGGGCCCGCTGAGCTTCTGACGATCCGACGACTGTCCAAGACCTATCCCGGACAGGTTGCACTCCGTGACGCGGCCTTGACGGTGCGCTCAGGGGAAGTGCACGCGATCGTCGGGCAGAACGGGTCGGGCAAGTCGACACTCATCAAGCTGCTCGGCGGGTACATCAAGGCCGACCACGGGGCACAGGTGTTTGTTGATGGCCGACCCGTCGACCTGTGGTCGGCGCCTGCCGACGTACGCCGTCGGATCCGGATCGTCCACCAAGATCTTGGTCTCGTCCCGACGTTGTCGGCGGTCGAGAACCTTGGTCTCGGTCAGGGCTGGACAACCGGCGCCTTCGGGCGAATCGCGTGGAGCGCGGAAGTGGAACGAGCCCAACGCGAACTCCTTCGCTTCGGCCTGGCACCGGACGTCCGACGACCGGTTGCGCTTCTCACCGCAGCCGAACGAGCGGCGATCGCTATCGTACGCGCGCTTCGTGACTGGGAACCTGGAGAACGCGGCATCCTTGTGCTCGACGAGCCAACCGCTTCGCTCAACCGCAACGAAGTCGAAGCCCTCTTCCGTGAGGTCCGACGGGTGGCAGCCGAGGGTGCCGGCGTGGTCTTCGTGAGTCACATTCTCGACGAAGTGCTCGGTCTCGCAGATCGCGTCACCGTTCTGCGCGACGGCGAGATCGTCGCTGCTGGCGAGGAGACAAAGGACCTGAACCAGGCCCGGCTCGTCGAACTCATCGTGGGCCGGTCGGTGACGCAGCTCTACAGTCGATCGTCCACGGCCCGCTCTCTCGTTCCAGTACTCGAAGTCGTCGGAGTATCAGGTATCACCCTGCGCAACGTGAGCTTCACGGTTCACGTCGGCGAAGTCGTCGGCGTCGCCGGACTCGTCGGTTCCGGGCGTGACGAGATCGCCGCATGCGTGTTCGGAGCATCGCCGCGTTTTTCCGGTCGCGTTCTCGTGAACAAGGAGAAGGTCTTCGCCGCACCTCGAGACGCCATCAACGCCGGCATGGCCCTTGTGCCGGCTGACCGCAAGAACCTCGGCTTGGTACCCGATGACCGACTCGTCGAACACGTGCCCCTCCCCCGCTATGGCCCGCTTCAACGCAGCGGGAGACTTCGACACCACACCGTGCGGAAGGAGGTCACAGACTGGGTGAGGCGGCTCGACGTGCAACCGCCGATCATCGGACGACGGATGGAAAAGTTCTCCGGCGGCAACCAGCAGAAGGCGGTCTTGGCGCGCTGGCTTCGGACAGGGCCGAAGGTATTGCTCCTTGACGAGCCGACCCAGGGTGTCGACGTCGGCGCCAAGACAGGGATCTATCGAACGATCAGCGAAGCAGCCGAGAACGGCATGGCCGTGTTGGTCACGTCGAGTGATGCTGAGGAACTCGTGCACACTTGCGATCGCGTGTTCGTCCTCCGTGGCGGGATGGTTGCCGCCGAGCTCACGGGAACCACGTTGACGGAGGACCGTGTTGTCGCCGAGATGCTCGGCTCGGACTCGTCACGCAAGACGATGAAGGTGCGCCAGCGTCCCGCCGGGCCGAAGATCATCCGGTCAGACGACGACGTCGACGTGCGCGCCCTGGTTCCGGTGATAGCTGCAGCGTCGCCGAAGGAGCTGGCTGCGCCGGAGCGCGGCGGTCGACTTGCTCGGTGGACGCGCCATGCTCTGGCACGCTGGAGGGAGCGATGAGCGACGATGCCGACAAGCGGTCCCCACAACCTTCCCAGGGTGAGCGGCGCGCGCCGAAATTCATTCGCGAGGCGTCCACTTTTCTGCGGGCGAAACGGGTAGAAGCAGCGTCACGGCGAGACCTGTCGAAGCGCACTGTCCAGTTCGATGCACGAACCGGTGATGTCATCGCTCGCCCGGCGATGAAAAAGCACTGGCTTACGCGGCGCCCCACCATGGTGATGCAGCACACTGAACCGACGGAACGGGTCGACAGCCGATTCGAGACGAAGCGTTCACCGTTTCGCTGGCACAAGCTGCACCCCAGGAACATCGGTGTCGTGTACCTGTATGCCCTGTCGTGGGCAGTTTTTATGCTGTGGGTGCCCGATACGTGGACGACTTGGCTGACGCATCGATCGGTACTCAATCAGCAGGCCATCCTCACGGTCGTCGCCCTCGGTCTGTTGATCCCGCTTTCGGCGGGGGTCTTCGACCTGTCAATCGCTGCATCAGTCTCGACTTCGGCGATCGTCGTGAGTTGGGCGCTGGTCAACCAGGGCTGGCCGATCGCCGTTGGCATCGCACTCGCTCTCGGATCGGGTCTCGTAATCGGCCTCATCAACGGTTTTCTCGTGGTGAAGGTGAAGATCGATTCGTTCATCGCTACCCTCGGGACAAGTTCGATCTTCACCGCGTTTGCGGTGTGGCTGTCCAAGAACAAGTCGATCCTCGGCTTCAACGATTCCTTCAAGTCGCTGACCCGCCAACTTGGGGCCGGCGTGAACAAGACCGTGCTCTACGCACTCATTCTCGCCGTCATTGGATGGTTCGTGCTCGAGCACACCGCACTCGGCCGGTACCTGTTCGCCACCGGAGGCGGACGTGAGGCGGCCCGCCTCGCCGGTGTGCAGGTCGATCGCTACACGTGGGGTGCCCTCATCGTGTCCGCGTTGGCGTCGGCCTTTGCCGGGGTGCTGCTCGCCTCCCAATACGGCTCGACACAGGCACAGTCGGGAGCGCCGTACCTGTTGCCTGCATTCGCTGCTGCCTTCCTCGGGGCGACGCAGTTCAAGCGTCGTTTCAACGTGTGGGGCACGGTCCTCGCGGTTTTCGTACTGCAGAGTGGCGTGAAGGGTCTCCAGCTCGCCGGTGTGGCACAGACCTGGGTCGAGAGTCTCTTCTTCGGAGTCGCGTTGATCGTGGCCGTCGGATTCTCGTCCTATCGCAAGAAGGTCCACGGAGGCGAGCGGCGGTGGTGGCGACGTGAGGAGAGCGGCCCCGATCAGTTCCTTGGCAAGTTCTTCGGGTGGGGGCGGCCCCGCACGGAACAGTCAAAGGACAACGCCGAGCAGTGGTGGTTCGATCCGCAGGACAAAGAAGGGAACCATCTGAAGCCATGAGTGGGAACGGAACATCATGAGCCATCGACACTGCGC
>JANPDB010000357.1:0-4100 GCA_031431255.1 Acidimicrobiia bacterium
GTCACTCGCTCGAAGGTCCGTCGCGAGCGCATGGGCCACATCGAGCTCGCCGCTCCGGTCGTTCACATCTGGTACCTCCGTGGCACCCGTTCGTGGCTGGCCTACCTGCTCATGGGCACCGAGGCGAAGGAAGAGCTGAAGGCCAAGCAGCTCGAGAAGGTCATCTACTTCGCCGCCAACCTCGTCACCTGGGTCGATCCCGAGCGCCGTCAAGCCGATCTGCCGAACCTCGAAGCCGAACTACGCGAAGAGCTCCAGCTGATCGAGCGCGACCGCGACCTCGATCTCGACCGCCGCTTCAAGCAGCTCGAAGCTGACATCGAGCAGCTCGAGAAGGACGGCGCGAAGGACTCCGAGATCAACGCCAAGCGTCGTCTTGCCGAGAAGGAGATCACGGGCATCCGCGATCGTTCCGCGGCCGAGTACGACCTTCTGAAGCGCACCTTCGACGAGTTCAAGTCCCTACACAGCCGCAAGATCCTCGAAGACGAGATGCTGTGGCGTGAGATGAAAGACCGCTACGGCGACTACTTCCGCGGCGGCATGGGAGCCGACGCGATCAACTCGCTGATCAACGAGCTCGATCTCGACGTCGAGGAGCAGAAACTCCGCGCGCTTATTGACGCCGTGCCTGCGGAAGGCAAGAAGCCGTTGTCGGTGCAGCGCAAGCAGAAAGCGATCAAGCGTCTCAAGATCGTTGCCGCCTTCAACCGTCGCGATGAGAACGGCAAGCGCAGCAACGACCCGCGCGCCATGATCCTCGGTGCTGTGCCGGTCATCCCGCCGGACCTTCGTCCGATGGTGCAGCTCGATGGTGGCCGTTTCGCCACGTCCGACCTGAACGACCTCTACCGCCGCGTCATCAACCGCAACAACCGCCTCAAGCGTCTGCTCGATCTCGGTGCGCCCGAGATCATCGTGAACAACGAGAAGCGCATGCTCCAAGAAGCCGTGGATGCGCTGTTCGACAACGGCCGTCGCGGTCGTCCCGTCACCGGACCAGGCAACCGTCCGCTGAAGTCGCTCTCCGACATGCTCAAGGGCAAGCAGGGACGCTTCCGCCAGAACCTCCTCGGCAAGCGCGTCGACTATTCCGGCCGTTCGGTCATCGTGGTCGGCCCGACGCTGCGTCTGCACCAGTGCGGTCTGCCGAAGCTGATGGCACTCGAGCTGTTCAAGCCCTTCGTGATGAAGCGCCTCGTCGATCAGGAACTGGCCCAGAACATCAAGTCGGCCAAGCGCATGGTCGAGCGTCGTCGTGCCCAGGTGTGGGACGTCCTCGAGGAAGTCATCAAGGAACATCCGGTCATGCTGAACCGTGCACCCACCCTGCACCGTCTCGGCATCCAGGCCTTCGAGCCGGTTCTCGTCGAGGGCAAGGCCATCCAGCTCCACCCGCTGGTGTGCACCGCCTTCAACGCCGACTTCGACGGTGACCAGATGGCCATCCACCTTCCGCTCTCGGCTGAGGCCCAGGCCGAAGCCCGCATCCTCATGCTCTCGGCGAACAACATCTTGTCGCCGGCCCATGGCCGCCCGATCGCCGTGCCCGCCCAGGACATGATCATCGGCACGTACTACCTGACGCTGATGCGTGAAGGACTCGCCGGCGAAGGCCGTCACTTCCGTCACCTGTGGGAAGTTGAACGGGCCTACGACAACAAGGACATCCACCTTCACGCCCGGATCACGTTGCGCAGCACGGAGCGTCGCTACGGCGGCGTCGAGGGCGGCGAACCGGTGTTGCTCGAGACGACCGCAGGCCGTCTGATCTTCAACCAGTCGCTCCCGGAGGACTTCGGTTTCGTCAACTACGTCTTGAAGAAGAAGGAAGTCACCACGCTCGTCGAGCGTCTGGCCACCGAGTACCCGAAGGCTGTCGTCGCCGAGACGCTTGACGCCATCAAGAACCTCGGCTTCCGCTACGCCGCCCAGTCCGGTCTGTCGATCTCGATCAACGACGTGCAGACACCGGTCGCCAAGCGCGAGATCCTCGATCGTCACGAGACCGAAGCACTGAAGATCGAGAAGAACTTTGTGCGCGGCATCCTGACCAACGACGAGCGGCGCGAGCAGGAGATCAACATCTGGACCGAGGCCACGGCCGAGATCCAGAAGGCGATGCAGGACGTTCTCGATGCCGACCCGATGAACCCCATCAACATGATGGTGGGTTCCGGTGCGCGAGGCAATGCGCTGCAGGTCCGCCAGATCGCCGGCATGCGTGGCCTCGTGTCCAACCCGAAGGGCGACATCATCCCCCGCCCGATCAAGTCGAACTTCCGTGAAGGTCTCTCCGTTCTCGAGTACTTCATCTCGACCCACGGCGCCCGAAAGGGTCTCGCCGACACCGCGCTCCGCACCGCCGACTCCGGGTACCTGACCCGTCGTCTCCACGACGTATCCCAGGAGCTCATCGTCCGCGAGGAGGACTGCGGCTCGGCTCGTGGCCGCTGGCTCGACTACGTCGGACCCGACACCGCCACCAAGCGCGCCTACCTCGAAACGTCTCTTCTCGGCCGTTTCCTGGCCGAGGACGTCGTGTGTGCCGATGGCGAGATCTTCGCCCGCGGCACCGACGTCACCCAGGAGATCCTCGATCGCCTGCGTGACGACACGGGCGTCGAGCGGGTCCGTGTTCGCACCGTTCTCGCCTGTGACGCCGAGTACGGCGTCTGCATGACCTGTTACGGCAAGTCGATGGCGTCGGGCCGCACCGTCGAGCTGGGTGAATCGGTCGGCGTCATCGCCGCCCAGTCCATCGGTGAGCCGGGGACCCAGCTCACCATGCGTACCTTCCACACCGGCGGCGTCGCCGCCGGCAAGGGGGAGTCGCTCGACATCACCGCCGGTCTTCCCCGCGTCGTCGAGCTCTTCGAGGCTCGGACCCCGAAGGGCAAGGCCGTCCTGGTGCGCAACTCCGGCGTGCTGCGTCTGGGAGAGGAAGACTCCAAGCTGCGCAACTTCGTGGTCGTCGCCGACGACGGCACTGAGGAGCTCTACACGGTTCCGATCAAGGCGAAGCTCTTCCCGAATGTCGTCGACGGTGCGCGCGTCAGCGCCGGTGACGCGCTGAACGAGGGTCCGCTTGACCCGAAGGAAATCCTCGACATCAAGGGCATCCGGGCCACCCAGGAGTACCTCGTCGACGAAGTCCAGAAGGTGTACCGCGACCAGGGCGTGTCGATCCACGACAAGCACATCGAACTGATCGTGCGCCAGATGCTCAAGCGGGTGTCGGTGCAGGATTCGGGAGAGTCCACCTTCCTGCCCGGTGAGCGCGTCGATGCCCGGATCTTCTCGATCATCAACCGCCAGCTGCGCGACGAGGGCAAGGTGCCGGCCGAGGGTCGTCCCGAGCTGATGGGCATCACGAAGGCGTCTCTGGCGACGGAGTCGTGGCTGTCCGCGGCGTCGTTCCAGGAGACCACCAGGGTGCTCACCGAAGCGGCCATTGAAGGCCGCAGCGATGGGCTTCTCGGCCTCAAGGAGAACATCATCATCGGCAAGCTCATCCCGGCCGGTACGGGCATGCCCCGCTACCGCGACGTTGCGATGGAACTCGAAGGTGTCGTTGCCACCGTCGGCACTGCCGCCGAGAGCCCAGAAAGCCTGGCGGCCTGGTTGGCCGGCATCAACGCCGACCTCCCACCTGCTCCCACGGCCACGTACGACGAGACGGTCCTGTCGGCGCTCACCGCTGGCGAGGCCGACGCCGAATCCCGACGGGCCGAGGCCCTTCGGGTGCTCGGTGGCAACGACGCCTGACCCGTAAACCGTCTGATCAGTCGTCCGCGGTCCCGCCGAGAGGCGGGACCGTTGACGAATACGCCTCCGCGTCGCGCCTGGCATGTACGGTGTCGGAGGCTCCCGGTCCCGGTTGAGCCTCTGTTTCCCCTGTCCGGGAGCGCCTCTCGGTCGGCTATGCTTTCCCGTTCCGTACGCAGGGCGATGCTCCGCCACGGACACCACGTTCTGCAGTTCCCTATTCGTTCACGTCACACGACACCAGCGTTACCTCGGAGTACTACGTGCCCACCATCCAGCAGCTGGTCCGCAAGGGCCGCGAGTCCAAGGTCGAGAAGTCGAAGACCCCGGCC
>JANPDB010000358.1:0-2774 GCA_031431255.1 Acidimicrobiia bacterium
GTAGACGCCTTGGTGCCCGGCGCGCGGCACATACTCAATCGTGTCGGCCGAGCCGACGGGCTGGAAGATGGGAATCCTCCGGGTGGGTTTCGGGATGAGCGTGAGGTCGGTGACCGTGTGTCCCCGGTCGGGTATGCCGGCAGGGGGGAACTGGTAGTGCTTCCCGGTGAAGGAGAAACGCTCGTTGTACCACGCGAGCTTGATCACCTCCATCGCCTCTTCGAACTGCTCGCGGTTGAAGGCATCGTCCTTGGCGCTCATGTCGTTGTCACCGCTCGCCACCCGGCTTCCGAGGGTGAGCGCTTCGCGGGGGACCGTGCCGCGGCCGACGCCGAACTCCATGCGCCCACCGGTGAGGATGTCGGCCATGGCGAAGTCCTCGGCGAGGCGAAGCGGATGCCATTGCGGCACCACGTTGAACATCTGGCCGAGCCGGATGTTCTTGGTGTGCTGGGCCATGGCCAACCCGAAGAGCACGAGGTTCGGGGTGACCTCGTAGCCCTCGTATTGGAAATGGTGCTCGGTGAACCAGACGCAGTTGATGCCGACGTCGTCGGCCGTCTTGCACCACACGGCAAGATTCTCGTAGCCGGCGATGAAGTCGGCGCTGCCGAAGCGGCGGTCGGTCGTGGCCGGGCCCGTGTCGCCGGCGTCCGTCATCGGAACGTGGCCGTAGAAGTTGAGGTCGACGCGCATCGCTTCCACGTTAGGTGTGCCCCGGGGGAACTTCTTCGAAGGCGGCGGCGCAGGCTCCGCCAGGTCTGGTCGCGGTCGACAGCGGTCGGTCGGCGCTGTCCAGCCCACCGAGAGGCCTGGCTATCTTTGGGGGGATATGTCACCGCCCCCGGCCTCCGAACGCGAAATCCTCACCTGGGAGCTCTTCGGCACCGGGAGTCGGGAGCTCGCCCAGCTGGTCGCCGACGCCGACTGGTCGCCCGACATCATCCTGGCCATTGCGCGTGGCGGACTCGTGCCCGCCGGTGCGCTTGGCTACGCCCTGTCGATCAAGAACGTGTTCGTCATCAGTGTCGAGTACTACACCGGGGTCGGCGAGACGCTCGAGTTCCCGGTGATGCTCCCTCCGCAGCTGAACCTGGTCGACCTGACGGATCAGAAGGTCCTCATCGTCGACGACGTCGCCGATACCGGCCACACCTTGAAGGCCGTCCTCGAGTTCGTCGGCACCAACGTCTCCGAGGTGCGCACAGCGGTGATCTACGAGAAGCCGCAGTCCGTGGTGAAGTGCGACTACGTCTGGCGTCGCACGGATCGCTGGATCGACTTCCCGTGGAGCGACAAGCCGCCGATACTTGGCGGAGGCGACGGGCACTGAGGCGCGTCGGCTGACACCCGAGGCGTTCTCCGGCGGAGATGGGCGGGTTCGGAGGGGGACGGCACTAGCCTTGCTGCCGCATGGCAGATCCGCTTCCCCGCCTTCGATTTGCGCCGTCCCCGACGGGGTTCTTCCACGTCGGGAGCGCTCGCACAGCTCTGTTCAACTGGCTGGTCGCCAGGAAGACCGGCGGCACCTTCGTTCTTCGGATCGAGGACACCGACGCCGAGCGCAACAGCGACGAGTGGGTCGACGGCATCTTGTCGGCGATGCGCTGGATCGGCATCGACTGGGACGAGGGCCCGTACTTCCAGAGCGAGCGCGGCGATCTCTACACCGCGGCCATCAACCGTCTCTTTGCTCAGGGCATGGCGTATCGCTGCACGTGCACGTCCGACGAGGTCCGGCTGCGTAACGCCGCCAACTTTGGCGCGGCCGAGGCCGAACGCGGGTACGACGGCTTTTGCCGGGACCTCGAGTTGGCGGAGGGGGCGGTTCGCTTCCGTACGCCGGATGCCGGTTCCACCACGGTGGTCGACCTGATCCGGGGAACACCGACGTTCGACAACACCAAGATCGAGGACTTCATCATCCGGCGGTCGAACGGCGGCGTGATGTTCCTCCTCGCCAATGTCGTCGACGACATCGACATGCGGATCACCCATGTCGTTCGTGGCGAGGAGCACCTGCCGAACACGCCGAAGGCCCTGCTGCTCTGGCAGGCCCTTGCGCCAGATCTGCCCCTCCCGGTGTTCGCCCACGTTCCGGTGCTGGTGAACGAGAAGCGTCAGAAGCTCTCCAAGCGCCGGGACAAGGTCGCGCTCGAGGACTTCCGAGATCTCGGGGTCCTTCCCGAGGCGATGCGCAATTATCTCGTGCTTCTCGGCTGGTCACTATCGGAAGACCGCGAACTCGTAAGTGTGCAGACGATGATTGACGAGTTTCGTCTCGAAGATGTGAACTCGTCACCTGCGTTCTTCGATCTGGCGAAGTTGACCTCGATGAATGCCGAGTACATCCGGATGCTGTCGGTCGACGAGTTCATCGAGCGGTCCCGACCTTTCCTGCCGACGGCCTGGGCCGACAGTGTGGTGCTCCGCCATCTCGCCCCCCTGCTGCAGGAGCGCGTCCGGCTGCTGCCCGATGTAGCGACGATGATCGACTTCTTCTTCGATGCTCCCGTGATGGAGCCCGACGCGTGGATCAAGACGATGACGGGAAGCGCGGCGCCCGGGGCCCATCACATGATCGAAGGCTTCATCGCGGGGGCAGCACTCACCCCGTGGCTGGCCGACGATCTCAAACTACTGGTCGAACGGGTCGGCGCCGGTGTCCAGCTCAAGCTGGGCAAGGCGCAGGCGCCGTTGCGCGTTGCCGTGACCGGCCGCACCGTCGGGCCGCCGCTGTTCGAGTCACTCGAGTTGCTCGGGGTCGAGGAGAC
>JANPDB010000359.1:0-2172 GCA_031431255.1 Acidimicrobiia bacterium
CGCCGAGACCGGCGAGTGGGTCAATCTCCGAGTCCGGCGGGGTCCTCAGCTGATGTCGTAGACCAACTGCACAGAGGCGCTGACCTCGTAGCTGCCGGCCTCGATCGGAACGTCGGCGGATCTCGTCTCCGCGGCCTTGAACTGCGGCTGCGGTCCGACATTGGACTCGACCGACGTGCGGATCGTCCGCAGTGCGCCGAGTTTGACACCGGCGGCCTTGGTCAGCTGCTCGGCCTGGACGCGAGCGTCGGCCACGGCGAGCTCGCGCGCCCGTCCCTGGGACTTCGACGTGTCGCCGATGCCGAACGAGAGCCCGTTGATACGGATGGCGTCGCCGGCCACTCTGGCCACCTCGTCGATCAGTGCCCCGGAGGTGTCGAGCTTGCGAATCATGACGGTGATCGAGTTGTTCACCTGATAAGCGGTGATACGACGGCCGGTGTTGTCGAACTGGGGATAGATCGACAACCCACTCGTCTGGATGTCCCGGGCTTCGATCCCCTTCGACTTGAGCAGTTTGTTGACGGTCGTGGCGGAGTCGTTGTTGGCTTTGAGTGCGTCAGCTACACGGGCAGCCCTCGTCTCGACCCCGAGATTGAGGATCATGCGGTCGGGTGTCTCGGCGACACGTCCGGTTCCGTCGACGATGATCGTGCGGCCCGAGGACTTCGACGACTCCGATGCGGACACGTTTGCTCCTGCGGGCTGGCCGGACACGGCGAGACCGAGGGCGCCGACGGCGACCAGTCCCATGGCGAGCAGGCTGCGACGGCGGGTCTTGGATGAGGTGAGGGATTGCATGTTCATGGCTCCTTCGACGAAGCGTCTCGGTCGTGGGGTTCCCCGGTGTGGCGACCTTCACAGCATCCTCACACCTGGGGCCCGCAGGCCGCGTCAACCCCCGACGCGTGATGCCAGGTGGGTGGCGCGACGGAACAGGTTCGGTGCATCGATCGACGAGGCCAGGGTCTCGAATCCCGGTGTCGGGCCCTGCCATCGGAGCTCGTCGATCCCGCCGGGAAGGGTGATCGCATCGAGCCGCACCGTCGCGATCGTGCGGAACAGAAGCGCGTCGGCGATGTTCTCGACGAGGGTGGCGGCGAGCTTCGGTGCACCCCGAAGACCCGGTACGTCCCATTGACCGGCATAGAGAGGGATCTCCTCGAGTTTCCCGTAGCGGGCCAGCACGGCCGCGGTCGACTTGGCTCCCCAGCCGGCCAGGCCCGGGTACCCGTCCGCGGTGTCGCCGACGAGTCCGAGGTAGTCCGGGATCGAGGTCGGGTCGACCCCGAATTTGGCCCGCACGGCGGCGTCGTCGAGGATCTCGCGCTTGCGTCGGTCGAACTGGACGACTCGGTTGCCCCGAACGCATTGGCCGAGATCCTTGTCCGGAGTGCAGATCAACACCTGCTGCACTCGCGGATCGGCTGCGGCGATCGCGGCACCTGCCGCCAATGCGTCGTCGGCCTCGAACTCCACCATCGCCCACACGACGACCCCCATCGCACGAAGCGCGTCTTCGAGCGGATGGGCTTGACTCCAAAGGGTCGGGTCGATGCCCTCGCCCGTCTTGTACCCCGCATACAGATCGTTGCGGTAGGACTCGATAACGTGGTCGGTGGCGACGGCGAGGTGCGTGGCTCCGTCCTCGATCAGATCGAGCATGCTTCCGAGGACCCCCCGCATCGCCCCGGTCTCGCGGCCGTCCGCCGTGACATGTGACGGAAGGGCGAAGAAGTAGCGGAAGAGCTCATAGGTGCCGTCGACAAGGTGCACTCGCATGCCTGTAGTTTGGGCGCGCCACGGCCAGTCGTGCGCCCCCGACCTCTGGTCGGGCGCCTCGACCGAAGATTCGTGCCGCTCAGTAACAGGAAACGCCACGCATGAACGCTCAGCAACCTCTGTCATTCGCCGATGGGGTGGAGGTGAGCGGGCGCGTCCGGCAGCCCGTTGCGGTGTCGCGCATCGTGGCGGGTATGGAGGCCGATCCCCATGCTGCGCAGATGCTCGTCGACTCGGAGTTGACAATCCTCTGGGCCTCTGTCGGCGTCACGTTGCTGCTCGGCCACGACACTGGCGACGTCGTCGGACGACCGGCGTACGAGTTCGTCCATCCGGACGACCTCGCGATGATCCTGGAGGTCACGCAGTTCGCGACGACCGACCCCCACG
>JANPDB010000360.1:0-3982 GCA_031431255.1 Acidimicrobiia bacterium
TCGCGGCGGGCTTGACGGTTCGATCTTCCCGTTGCGCGACTGATTTCGGCGGCGGTGTCACGACTGTTGGCGCCGAGAACGATCGTGACTTTGGCCGACGCGGCGTCGACCTCGCGGCGGAGACGCTCGAGTTGACGTAACGCCGCGGCGGCATGCACACGGGTGGTGACAGATGGATCACTCGTCGGGATCTTCACCCCGTCCCAAACCGTTGTGCTCATGGGTCCATTGTGACGTTGGGGGTATGACAATTCCGGGGCCGACACCGAAGAGAACCGAAGAATTCTGGAGGATGTTTTCGTTGATTAGTTAGTCCTCGTCGAGGGTCCGCCCCGGGAGTCTCGATCAGTGCACGCCGGCGGGTTCGGTCGAGATTGATCGGGCGCGAGCCTCGTTGTTGTCGACGGTAAGTGCGCATATCACCGCGCCAAGTGCGGCGAGAGCGGCGCAGATGACCATCGCCTTGGCGTAGCCATCGCTGAGCGATGCGCTCTTACCCGTCGCTCCGACGAGGGCGGGGAGCACGGCAATGGCGAGCAACGAGGCGACCCGGGCCACGGCGTTGTTGATCGCCGAGCCGATACCGGCATGGGTGTCTTCCACCGCGGCGAGAACGGTGGCGGTGACGGGTGCCACGGTGATGACGAGCCCGACGCCGAAGACGAGGACCGCAGGCAGAACACCGACGAGGTACGTCGAACCGGATTCGATGCGCGCCATGAGGAGGAACGACGCGCCGACGACCAGCGGTCCGACCGTCATCTGCAGCCGCGGTCCGATTCGCTGGGCAAGAGCTCCCGACCTCGCGGCGAAGAACAGCATCATCACGGTGACCGGAAGGCTCGCCGACCCCGCTTCGAGTGCGGAGTACCCGAGGTCGTCCTGCAGATGGATTGTGAGGAAGAAGAAAACTGTGCCGATCGCGCCCCAGATCACGAAGGTCGCAGCGTTGGTCCCCGCGAACAGGCGTGACCGGAACAGCGACAAGGGCACCATCGGGTGGGGCGAACGGACCTCGATGAAGGCAAACGCCATGAGAAGCACGACCCCTCCGGCTGCGGCGGCAACAGCGAGTGCCTCCCAGCCCGCCGCGGGCCCCTCGATGAGGGCGTAGACGACGCCCGCCAGCCCGAGCGAAAGCGTGAGCGCTCCCGGCACGTCGATGCGGGCGCCGCGATCGTCACCACGGGTCTCGGGGACAAAGCGAAGCGCCATGACGATCGCCGCTGCTGCGATCGGCGGGTTGATCAGGAAGACCCACCTCCACGAAACGGCGTCGATCAGCCATCCACCGAGAAAGGGTCCGACGGCGGTCGATGCGCCTGCCAATCCGCTCCAGGAACCGATGGCCTTCGCTCGATCGTCGGGATGGAACACCGATGACAGCATCGCCAGACTCCCCGGCACGAGAAGCGCGGCCGAGACTCCCTGCAATACACGGGCAGCGATCAACACGCCGACCGAGGAGGCGAGGCCGCACAGCATCGACGTGATGCTGAAGCCGACGAGCCCGTAGATGAACATCTTTCGTCGTCCGAAAAGGTCGCCCAGCGAGCCGCCCAGGACGAGAAGTGACCCGAGGGTGAGCAGGTAGCCGGTGACGACCCACTGTTGGCCGGCGAGGCTGGAATCGAACGACCGCCGGATGTGGGGGAGGGCGCTGTTCACGACGCTTCCATCGAGGAATGCGATGCCCGATCCGAGAACCGCGGCGAAAACAACCATCCGGCCCTGGCGGGAATCGAGCCTGATCGCGGTCACGGATCGACCGTAGCGTTTGTCACCTACGGCGAGGGAACCCGTGACGCAAGCCATCTCTCCTCGAGCTCGCCCAGTTCCGTCGACGGAGCCGCGGCGACCCATGGCCAGAGCTCGTTGGAGATCGCCCGCCAGTTCCTCGTCGCATTGAGCTGTGCCAACACGGCGTTGAGACCCCACTGGATCCGGTTCAGCACGACGAACGACGGCGGGAGGTTGAACGACTTCATCATCTTCGTGTGCTCGCCCGTGGGATCGAAGGTCCGCTTCAACGCCTCCCGGGCGTAGTCCTTGGTATAGGTGAACGGCTTGTCGTCCATGACCGGGTGGTAGAACCAGCCGAAGTACTCCATGAGCTCGTCGTTGGAATACGGGGCGTTGCGCAGGAGGAGTCCCGCGTCCTCGATGGCCTTGCGGTACAACGCGGGATCGGGCTCGGACACCTGATGGCGGATCATCGACCAGAACGTCTGCATCTCGGTGTCCGTGAACTGCTTCACGAGCCCGAAGTCCAGGAACGTGACTCTGACGCCGATCGGGCCGCCGCGCTCCACGAGGTAGTTCCCGGGGTGGGGGTCGCCGTTGAAGATGTTGTGGCCATTGAACGAACGGAACACGAAGCGGTAGATGATCTCGCCGACGAGGTCTCGTTCGACTTGGGTCCAGTCCTGGGCGGCTTCGAATCGCAGACCGGTCGAGAGGTCGGTGACGAGCACGTTGCCGGTCGAGAGGTCGTCGTGCACCTCGGGGACGACGATCGCCGGGTGCCCTCGGTAGATGTCGGCGAACATCCGCTGTCGGCTTGCTTCGAGCCGGTAGTCGAGTTCCTCACTGACGCGCAGACGGAGCTCCTCGATGAACGGCGCGGTGTCGAGACCTCGGAACACCACACCGAGGATCTGCGTGAGCAATGCGGTGTTGTCGAGGTCGGCCCGGATTGCCGTCTCCACCCCGGGGTACTGGATCTTGATGGCAACGGCACGGCCGTCGAGTCGCACCGCGCGATGAACCTGGCCGATCGATGCGCTGGCCAGTGGGGCATCATCGAACGACGAGAAGAACGTGTCGATCGGGCCGCCGAGAGCTTCTTCGAGCGTGGCGACCGCCAGATCCGCGCTCATGGGCGGTGCGTCTGCCTGGAGGGTGGCGAGCTGCGCCCGGAACTGCTCTGGGAAGCCGTCGTTGAGGTAGCTCGCCATCTGGCCGAGCTTCATCAGGACGCCCTTCATCTGACCGAGGGCCTCGGTGACCTGTTCGGCCGTCTTCAGCTCGTGGGCGGCGTCGAGTTCGGCCCGACGCTCGGACGGCGCGGCCGCCCGGCGGACCTGGTGGACCGCGCCGGAGGCCGCCGCCCCGGCGCCGAGCCGCACCAGCTGGGCGTTGCGAGCCGATCGGGTGGTCTCGGAAAACGCCGGCAACCCGGGGGCACGCGCTCTCGCCGACCGCTTCCGGGCGACCAGGGCGAGTCCGGCGGCAGCAACAGCCGCCGCAGTGAGTGAGCGTCGAGACACACGTCGACGCTACCGTGACCCTTCTTCTACGAGCGCGGCGCCGCCTGGGCGTTGAAGTGATCGACGATTGGCTGGTACTTGTCCAGCGTGGCCAGCGCGGCGTCTCGGTCAAGCGCGGGAAGTCCCAGGGCGGCGAAGGATGCGCCACCGTCGGCCAGCCCGCTGAGGTGGGCGATGTCAGGACGGGCGCCGTAGATGCCCAGCGAGAGCGACGCGGGGTCACGTCCGGCGTCGGTGGCGGCCTGGAGGATCTTCTGCCACGACTCGAGCAGCGGCCAACGGCCCTCGATGGGCATCCATGCGTCGCCGAACTCGATGAGGTGACGAAGCGTTGTCGGAGTGGCAGCGGCGCCGAACACGATCGGTGGATGGGGCTTGCGAACCGGCTTCGGCCAAGCCCAGCTGGACTCGAAGTTCACGAACTCGCCCTGGAACGATGCTTCGTCCTTCGTCCACAGTTCGATGCAGGCGAGCATCTTCTCGCGCACCAGCGCTCGCCTGCGCTTCACGTCGATGCCGTGGTTCTCCATCTCCTCGTGGTTCCATCCATACCCGATGCCGAGGATCGATCGGCCGTTCGAAAGCGCATCGAGGGTGGCAACTTCTTTGGCCAGCCACAGCGGATCGCGTTGGGCAACGAGGGTGATCCCGGTGCCCAACTTCAGGTTCGTCGTGACCGCGGCGGCGGCCGTGAGCGCAAGGAACTGGTCGTG
>JANPDB010000361.1:0-15761 GCA_031431255.1 Acidimicrobiia bacterium
TGCGACGAGAAGTCGAGATAGCGCTTGCCGTCGTAATCCCAGATCCAGCTGCCTTGGGCCCCGGCGATGGCCGCCGGGTCGAGCGCGGCCTGGGCCGACCAGGAGTGGAACACGTGGGCGCGGTCCGCGGCCTTCACGTCGGCGCCGAGTGCGGGTGCGTTCATGGGCGTGCTCCTTGGGAATGCGCGGGTGGGGCGGAGGTGAGAGGGTGGTCGTCGCCGGCAACGAGACCGGTCGAGTGTCCAGCCCCTGATGGGAGGACGGGGCACATTGTGCAGTCACAAAGCAACGGCGGGGAAATCCCTCCGGCGAGGGAACAAGGACGGAGCCGATGTCGTTGTGTTGAGGATCTGCCAGACACCTTTGTACTCAGGTGCCGCTCCGGCGACTGATCGTTGCTCGTAGAGAGACCGTAGCCACATGATTTTCGCCCTGCTTTTCCGCCTCACCCGCTACTGGACCGGTCCGTCCACGCCGCAGGGCCCGTGTTCCGACCTCTCCGGCTCAGCGAAGCGCCACCTGCGCTCTGTCGCTTGACCGACCCCACGCCCACCTAATCTCGGGGCCGATGGCTCCGCACCGGCTCGCCCTGAAGGTTCGCTTCGGCGAACTCGATCCGTACAACCACGTCAATCATGCGGTCTACGTCGCGTGGTTCGAAGCCGGCCGTTGCGAGGCGATGGCATCGGTCGGTTGTTCGCTGGCCGCGCTGGCCGAACTCGGGGCGCAGGTCGTGGTGGCCGACCTCGCCGTGAAGTACCGCCGGCCGGCTGTTGCCGACGACGAAGTGATCGTCGAAACGTGGATCGCCGAGCTGGGCCGCGTTGTCGGCACGTGGCATCAGCGCCTCGTCCGCTCCCGTCCGGACGGCACCGTCGAGGTTCTCTGTGAGGCGACCGTCCGGGCCGGCGCGTGCGACGCCACGGGCAGGCCTCACCGGCTCCCGCCGCCGGCCGCCGAAGCGCTCAGCGCGCTCGTGTGGGACGAGATCGGGTGATTTGTTGCTCTCAGAGCAACCAAACACCCGAACTCCGGAAGGGCAGCGGTTCTAGTTGGCCGGAGCGAAGTCGCGCAGCATCTTGCGCAACTCCAAGGTGTGCAGCTCTTCCTGGCCGATCATCCCGCGGGCGTATTCCTCGAGGTACACGCTCGCACCGTCGACGCATTCGAGGAGCTTGCGGTAGAGGCCGAGCGCTCGCTGCTCGTGCTCGAATGCCTCTTGGAGGATGTCGTAGATGCCGTGCCGGTGCGTCTCCTCGATCTGGGCGATTCCCTGCGACGGGTGTCCTCCGAGGCCGGTGAGGATCTCGCCGACCTGCTGGGCGTGGAGCAGCGACTCGGTCGCCTGTGCCTTGAGGAACGTGACGAGAGGGATGCGGTTGGGGCCGACGACCATCAGGCTGGAATGGGTGTAACGGACCACGCCGGCAAGTTCTGCCTGAAGGATCTCGTTGAGAATTGCGGAGGTTCGTTCGAGGTCGAGATCCGGAGTCATTTTCGAAGAGGCCTGTCGTGGTGTGGGAGCGGGTGTTGCGAGCGGCGAGCGAAGCGAAGAAGCGCAGCGCCGAGCTGCGCTGTCAGGCGGCCAGCGTAGAACCCGTCGTCGCGTACCATTGACGTCATGGCAACCGCGGGCGACGAGTACCACCCGCCGGTAGAGGAATACCTCACCACGATCTACGAGCTCGCCGAGGATGGCGTCACCGTTATCCAGGCTCGCCTCGTGGAGCGACTCGGCTTCTCCGCACCGGCCGTGTGGGAGATGGTCGGACGGCTGAAGGCCAAGGGCTACCTCACCGTCGACGGCCGGACGATCTCGCTCACCCCGATCGGCCGCGCTCTTGCCGAGCAGGTCGTCCGCAAGCATCGGCTCGCCGAGCGCCTGCTCACCGACATCATCGGACTTCCCTGGCACAAGGCCCACCTCGAAGCCGGACGATGGGAACACGTGATCAGCGACGAGGTCGCCGATCTGCTGGCGACCCGCCTCGACGATCCGAACACGTGCCCCCATGGCAACCCGATCCCCGGTGGGGCGCTCGACGTCCGCACCATGGTGCTCCTCAGCGACGTTGCACCCGGCGCCCGTGTTCGTCTCAGCCGGGTCACGGAGTCCGTCGAGATCGACAACGACGCGATGACCTATCTGAACGACCAGCGCTTCATCACGGGAGTGCACGGCACCGTCGTCACCCGGGCTCCCGATGGTTCGATGTCCGTCCAGGTCGGGGCCTCATCGGTGGCGCTCGGCGCCACGCTGGCGTCGAACCTCTACGTCGAGCTCGTCTGAATTTGCGCGGGCAGTCGCTCTGCCCGTCAACTCGCTGACCTCGGATGCCGATGACGCACTGGTCATGGCCGGAATCTGGATCGTCGCCCTAGCAGCGCTCACCGTGAGCGCCGTTGCGCTCGGCGTTGCCCTGGGGAGTCCTCGGCGCTCCTCGTCGCCGCCCGATCGTCCGCTTCTCCCGCCGGAGTTCTTCGTTTCCCAGCAGGGGCAGGCGGACGCCATGCGTCTCATGGCCGAGCGCACGGCCGAAGGACTCCGGGCGGCGAACGGGACCTACGTGTTCGCGCTGCGCGACCGCTTCGATGAAGCCCTCCCCGCGGCCCAGCTCGGCGTCGCTGACACGTCGTGGGCGGCGCTCGGCGATGCTCCGGGAGCCGTCGAGGAACTGGTCTTCCACCCTGGCGACGTCGTCCGGTTCAGCGCCCGTCTCGTGTGCAACCAGGCCGTCGGGCGGCGTCTCGTGCAGCTTCGCTGGCTATCGGCCGACGGTGTCAGCCCGGTGGATGCGTCCATCCTCACGGCGAGCGGACGCGCCATCAGCCCGGACCGGGGCGAGTTGTCGACGGATACCACAGCGTTCATCGAACTCCCCGTCGATGTCGTCATCTCCGCTGCTGACGTGGCGACCCCCGGCATGCTCGACCGGTCGGCGACCGCCGAACTCGTCCTGACCGACAACCGCCCGGAGGGAGCGGTCGTCACGCATACCATCGTCGTTCGCGTCAGCGGCTACCTGCAGCCCGACGACGATGGCGTGGCGATCGAGACCCCTTCCGTGGAGGTGGCCATCAGCGACGAGCACCGTGCCTGGTTCCTGGACAAGGCATCGGATCTGGCGCTGGCCCTTCCGGGTCAACGCGCGTCCTGAAGCACCGGCCGCCCCGGGGGCGACCGGTCCGTCGATCAGTAGGTGACGGTGACGCCGACACTCAGCGGACCGCTGGTGGCGATGATCCCGCTCGTGAACGCACCGTTCGTCGATGAGGGGAGCTGGGTGCCGTTGACGGCGACGGCGATCGTGCCGGTGGTCACTGCCGGGCTTCCTGACGAGACGCTCGTGGCGACCTTCACCACGCAGGTGCTGTTCGGCTCGTAGCCGATGCTGTAGGTACTCGAGCCTCCGGTGAGACCGAAGATCGGGGTGAACTGCGCGGCTGCGAACAGCCCGCCGCCCAGACGGATGTTCTGGCAGTCGAGGGTGACGACGTAACCGGTCACGCTGGCCGGCGGCGCGTTCCCCGTGCGGGCCAGCGACACCGTGGTCAACGCGGAGGTTCCGGCAACGGTCGTCGTGGTCGCCCCGAGGGCCGTGGTCGTGGTGGCACCGGGGGTGGTGGTCGTCGTCGTCGCACCGCCGGGATAGGTGATCTCGATTGTTGCGCCGAAGGCCGACGGGGCCAGGAAGGCCGGCGAGTTGATCAGCGCCCCGGACGTCGGCCCGGCGATGGGCAGGCCATTGAGGAGCACCCGAAGGCTCGGGTTGCCGAGCTCGGTGCCCAGCACGCTGGCCGTGAGCTGGCAGCTGGTGGCCGGGTTGGTCCCGTTCACCGGGGCGAGCGTCTGCGGAAGAATCGCCGTCCCATTGATCCGTCCGAAGCGGGTGCTGCCGGTCTGGAAGGGTGCTCCGGGGGTCGGTGAGGTGCAGGTCGACGTGACGTCGACGGCGGTCAGGCCGGGGGGGACAATGCCGACGAACCTGGCGCTCACTTCGGGACGACCCGAGGCCGGGGGCGCCGTCGGGGTGCCGGGGATCGTTGTCGTCGTGGCGCCCGGGACGGTCGTTGTGGTCGCGGCGACGAGCGTGCTGGCGGTCGCGGGGGCGGCGGTGCCACCGAAATCGACGAGCACCGTGACCGCGCTCTGGCCGCGCGGCACGAATGCCGGGGCCGCGAGCGTGGTGGCCGCCGGACCTGCGGTGGGGCGTCCGTCGATGAGGATGCGCAACGTCGGTGTCGCCCCGGAAACGGTCGCCGTGGCCGAGCACGACGAGCCGGTGGGATTCGCGGTGCCCGGGTCGAGCAGGTTGAAGTTGAGCGCCTGGGTGCCGCCCTGGGCGGAGAACGAGGCCGACTGCGTGTCCTGGGCCGGAGTTCCGCCGAGTCCGGTGCAGGTGACGTCGATCTTGATTGACGCGCCAGCCGGTCCGGTGCCGTTGACCAGGGCGATCACGTCGAGCGGGCGGGGGATACCGGCCGTCGGACCCCCGATGACCGCGGGCTGGGTGCTCGAACCCGTGACGGGATTCTTGCGCTTGACCCAGGAGATCTTCGTCCCGACCTTGCTGCACACCAGCGTGTTCGTGGTCCTGCCCCGTTCGGAGTTCAGGCACTTCGCGCCGAGCTTGGGCGTCGTTGCGTCGGCGCGGCTGCTTCCGACGAGGGGTACGACGACAACCAAGGTCAGCACGGCGGCGGCGAGTACGGCGCGGACCACGCTGTTGCGGCGGAAACCTGCAGTGGACGAAACGGTCATGGTCGACGGTCTCCTTCGTATGGCCCGGCCGGGGTACCGGGGTGGCGATGCACCATCCGCGTGGACGGTGGCGTCGAGGAAGGGCCAGGTTACCCGTCACGTCCGCCGGACCTGGGAACACCGCGTTCAGTGAACCCTCGGCGGTTCTCATTCCTGGGTCGGCCGGCTGATTCTGGGTCGGCCGGACGCGCCTGGGTCGGCTGGAGCGTTGTTCGCGCGCAGATCCGGACCCAGTGCACAGATCCCGACCCAGTGCACGGATCCCGACCCAGGACTTTGGCCCGACGGGGTTCAGACGATCGGGGGGCGCGCCGATGGACCACGCATGGAGGTGGTCGGTCCGCGCACGGTGAGCCGTGCGCCGACGCGTCTGCTCTCGGCCGACGTTGCGCTCGCCGCCGCCTATCGGGTACTGCTGGTGGCGATCGTCGTCGGCCCGGCGAGCTCGTCGTTCGCCATTCCCGGGAGAGAATCTGACTGGACGCGTGAACCGCTCTTCCGTCTGATCGACGGACCGCTCGTCGCCATCGCCGCGTTGCAGTTGCTCCCCGTCCTCGCCCGGGTGAAGACCCTCGTTCGTGCGCCTCGGCGTCTCACCGCCGCCGATCTGGGCTTCATCGCCTTCGCCGGGATGGTCGCGTGGGTCGGGGTGTCATGGGCCTTGCAGGGTCGAGCGATCGGCGGTCTCATGCTGGTTCGGCTCGTCGCGTCGGTGGGCATCGCCGATCTCGTGCGTCGCCTGTCGGCGTCGAGGCGCGTCGTGGTGCTGAAGACGATGGTCGGGCTCGTCGTCTTCGAGGCCATCGTGTGCATCGCACAACTCGTTGTGGACGGACCGATCGGACTCGGCGTGCTCGGTGAGGGGAGCGATCCGTTCAACCGGCTGGGCCCGTGGCGTGCTCCCATGGGGACGTCGTACTACCCCTATCCGCTGTCGGCGGTTGCGCTGCTGACGCTCGGACTCGCGCTGTGGGCAATCGATCGGCGGGTCCTGCACCTCGGCTGGGGTGTGGCCGGCGCGCTCGGCGCCGGTGTGATCGTCGGCAGCGGGTACTCCGTCGTCGGTGCGGCGATGGCCGGCGGGATTGCCGTCGCCTTCGTCGTCCGTTCGCTCCCGGCGCCCTCGGATCGTCTCCCGACTGGCGTGGGCGCCCCTCGTTTCCGATGTGCCGGCGGGCTCGTGCTCGTCGCCTTTCTCGGATCGCTCGTCGTTACGGGGGCGTCACTTGACGAAGGGTGGCGGTGGAAGGGCGAGCGGTCGACATCGTCCGATGCGGCCGTTGCCTCGAGCGGCCGCGCCGATCAGGTTCGCGTCGGGCTTGCGGTGACGGAGAAGTGGCCGCTGCTCGGCATCGGGCCGGGAAACTTCGCCGTCATGCGGGAGTCGTACCCGGAGTTCGACCGGGTGTCGACCGATGCTCAGATCCCGCACTCGATGCCGGTCCTCGTCGCCGTCGAAGCCGGGGTACCGGCACTGGCGCTGTTCGTCCTCGCGGTCGCTGCCGCCCTGTGGCGGCGGCCACGCCGAGCCCTGGTCTTGCTGATGGCCATGTCGGGCTACCTCGCCGCTGATCTGATGCACTGGTACACCGGCTTTGGCGCCATGCAGGTCGGCATCTGGTTCGGCTTTCTTCTCGTCACCAGGGACGAGCCCTAGCCGGGACCGGCACCCAAGCACGGGCAGACGGCTCAAGCAGGTCGTCGCAGCAGCCGATGACCTGACCATGCGCGTGCTCGCCCACGAATGGCTCGTCAGCGCCGCCGGGTCGGACAAGGTCGCCGCCCGTATCGTGCACGCGCTCGGCATCGACGAGATGATCACCGCGTTCAGCGATCCCGCGATCGCCCGAGCGCTCCTTGGCGACGTGCGTGTTCGCAACCTCTGGACGAACCATCTGCCCGGTGTCGCCGACGCCCGCATGGCCTACGCGCCGGCCATCCTTGCCGCATGGGCGGCCTGCAAGGTCGGCCACGCCGAACTGCTCATCTCGAACGCCCACTTTGGCGCCACCGGAGCAGGACGTCGATTCGACGGACCGCACGTCGCGATGTGCCACAGCCCGATGCGATATGCGTGGCGTACCGATCTCGAGTCGGATCGGTTGACGGGGGCCGCGGGACGCGTGGGCCGGGCGATCGTACCCATGTTGCAGCGCGTTGACCGACGCTCGGCGGACTCCGTCTCGCTGTTCCTCGGGAACTCGTCGTCGATCGTCCGTCGGATCGAGGACGCATACGGGCGGCCCGCCGCCGTTGTCCACCCGGTCGTGGACGTCGATCGCTTCACTGACCTTTCCGACGGGCTCGTCCACTCCCGCCATGACGGCCACTATCTGTGCTTCGGCCGGGTCGTCGCGTACAAGCGGGTCGATCTCGCCGTTCGCGCGTGCACGGCGCGCTCGTTGCCCCTCGTGGTTGCGGGCGCCGGACCCGAGCTGGCGGGGCTGCGGAAGATCGCCGGGCCGACCGTAACGTTCGAGGAGCAGGTGTCCGACACCCGCTACCGCGAACTGCTCGCCGGAGCCCGGGGGTTGCTGTTCCCCGGCGAGGAAGACTTCGGGATCGTTCCCGTCGAAGCGATGGCTGCCGGTGTTCCTGTGGTTGCGTTCGGCCGGGGAGGCGCGCTCGACACGATCGTCGACGGCGTCACCGGGGTGCTCTTCCCCGAGCAGAGCGTCGACTCGCTCGTCGGTGCGATCGAGCTTCTCGAGGCGACGACGTTCGACGTTGCCAAGCTCCGCGCGCAGGCAGATTGCTTCCGGCCCGAAGTCTTCGACGAGCGTCTCCGCTCCGTTGTGGCCGGTCATCTCGCGGCTGGCGTCCGCGACCGTTACTGAACGCGCCGTTCAGGTGTGATGCGAACGCGCAGAAACGCTCAAGTTCGTCCGATAGGAAGTCGATGAAACGTCGTGATGTCGGCCGCTCAATCTCCGGTGATCTCGGCGCCGGCTGACGCGTCGGCCGACCTCCTCGCCCCTGCGCCGCCCAACACCTCGTCGGCGCCCCCCGACCAACGCGAGCCGCGGTCGGGGGCACTCTCGCCCGATCGGGTGCGCGCAATCCAGCGGTCCTGGCAACGGCTGCGTGTCGTGGTCTGGCTCTGTGGCGATCTCGTCGCGGCAGCGACGGCTTCCTCGCTTGCCCAGCGCGTCAGGTTCGGCTCGGAATCGTTCACCGGAACCGTGGCCCAGGCATCACGCGAGTCATCGCTCACCTACGCGCAACTGGGGCTTGCGTTCGTGCTGGGCTGGATCGTCATCGTCGGCCTCTCCGGCGGCTACCAACCGCGGCGCGGCTCCAGCCTGTGGGACCAGAGCGTCAAGGTCTTGCGGTCGGCGACCGGGCTCCTCGCCCTCGTCGGCGTGACGAGCCTGTTCACCAGGCTTCAACTTTCCCGGTCCTTCGTCTCGGTGGCCATCGTCGGGACGGTCCTGTTCACCATCGTCGGCCGGATCGCCGTCGCCGGGTTGTTCGCCTCGCTCCAACGGCTCGGCATCGGTGTAGACCGCCTGCTCGTCGCCGGCCCTTCGGCGGACGTCGAAGCGCTGCGGGCGCAGTTGTCACGTACGTCGGGCCGACGTGCCCGTGTCGTCGCCACAATGCCCATCGACCACTCCTCCTCGGGCGGGGCCTCGACGATCCGGGAGTCGATCCTGCAGTCCGTCGCCCGTCACGGCGTCACCAGCGTCGTCGTGTGCGGACCCTCGTCGCTGCCGATCGGCACGGTCCGCCTCCTCGCCGCGCGACTCAGCGGCTCAGGCGTGAACGTCGTCGTCGCACCGGGCACCGCGGAAGCCGTCGGCCCCGGGGTGCAGCTCCACGCTGTCGGAGATCTCTTTCTGCTCCGGGTCCGAGACTCGGAGCCGTCGTTCGCGGGACGCGTGACCAAGGTGATGATCGACCGCGTCGGCGCCTTCGTCGCACTCGTGTTGCTCTCGCCCTTGCTCGTGCTGATCGCGGTCGCCGTGCGTCGGGATTCGCCCGGCCCGGCGCTGTTCCGGCAGCGCCGCATCGGCTACGGCAGTCGACCGTTCACGATCTACAAGTTTCGTTCCATGGCCGGCGACGCGGAGGAGCGTCTACGGCGCGATGGCCTGTACGACACCTATGTCGCGAACGGCTTCAAACTGCCGCCGGGTGACGATCCCCGCATCACCCGCTTCGGGGCGATGCTCCGTCGAACCAGCCTCGACGAGCTTCCCCAGCTCCTCAACGTGCTCCGCGGCTCGATGAGCCTCGTCGGCCCGCGACCGGTGGTGCCCGACGAGCTCGCGTGTTACGGCGAGCTGGCCTCGGCGTACACCGGTGTCCGTCCCGGCGTCACGGGCTACTGGCAGGTCAACGGGCGCAGTGATGTCGGCTTCCCCGAACGCGCCGAGCTCGACGCTTACTACTACGACAACCGCTCGCTCCGCGTCGATCTCCGCATTCTCGTCCGCACGGTCGTTGCCGTTGCCTTCCGCATCGGAGCCCACTGAATCCCTCCGTGCGGCGAGCCTTCAGCGCGCTCCGCACGGGCCCTCAACCGGGGTTGAGATTCCGGTTACTAGGTCATTTGGCCTACAGGTTGGCGTTCGACATGCCGACATTGGAGGGGATCACTAGCGATCGTGCCAATCGCTAGTCACCACACCCTCCCTGGCACCGAACTAGGAGATTCTTCCTCAATGAGTACGGAACGTCGCAACAACTCTCGCCGGAACTCGGACCGCAAGATCACGATTTCGTGTCGCGAGACTCCGTTCTGTCGGGTCTGTCGGGGATCGTCGTTGACATCGGTACTCGACCTAGGGGAGCAGGCCCTGACGGGGGTCTTTCCGTTCCCCGGGGAAATGATCGGAGGCGGACCGCTGAACTTGCTGTGGTGCGGGGACTGCGGGCTGCTCCAGTTGAAGCACAGCTATGACCCCGACGCGATGTACGGAAAGAACTACGGCTATCGCTCCGGGTTGAACGCATCCATGGTCGCTCACCTGACGAGCAAAGCACGTCGCCTGGAGGAACTGGCCGACCTTGGCGTCGGCGATGTCGTGCTCGATATCGGCTGCAACGACGGGACGCTCCTCGGCGGCTACACCCGCGAGGGAATCGAGCGAATCGGGATCGATCCGACGGCTGACAAGTTCCGTGAGTTCCATCCCGCGAACATCACCGCCGTTGCCGATTTCTTCAGCGCTGCCACGTTTCGATCGATCACCTCGAAGAAGGCCAAGATCGTCACCTCGATCGCCATGTTCTACGACCTTGAGGATCCGGTGGCGTTTGCTCGCGAAGTCGCCGAGTCTCTCGCTGACGACGGTATCTGGCACTTTGAACAGTCCTACATGCCGGCCATGCTTCGAGCAGGGTCCTATGACACGGTTTGCCATGAGCACATCGAGTACTACTCGTTGAAGAGCGTATCGAGAATCCTTTCTGCCGCCGGCCTCGAGCCGGTCCACGTGCGATTCAACAGCATCAATGGAGGGAGCTTCTCGGTCAGCGCGAGGAAGAGTGGCGCGGCATTGAACGGGGAGAAGGGACTGACTGAGTGGTTGCTCGGCCAAGAGGACCGAATGGGCCTCTTCAGCCCAGCACCGTTTCGCCAGTTCGAAGAACGCGTCTTCCGTCATCGTGCCGATCTCGTCGCTCTGCTCACGACGTTGAAGAACTCTGGTGCTTCGGTTATGGGCTACGGCGCGTCGACGAAAGGGAACGTGATGCTGCAATTCTGTGGCATCACTCCCGACCTGGTCTCCGCCGTCGGAGAAGTGAATCCTGACAAGTACGGCCGTGTCACGCCCGGCACGAGTATCCCGATCATTTCCGAGGAGGAGATGCATGCGGCTCAGCCGGACTATCTGCTGGTCTTGCCTTGGCACTTCCGTGAGGGAATCCTCCGCCGGGAGACGGAGTTCCTCCGCCGTGGTGGACGTCTCATCTTTCCCCTTCCGGAAATCGAGATTGTTGGCGACTGACGGCCAGAGCACCTGCGCTTCCGACGCGCGTCGCCGAGTGTGCTCCACTCGGTGGCGCGCTTTCGCGTTATCGACCCCGACGAACTGGGTCAGTTCATCCGTTGATTGCCGCCGGACACGGCAGGCCTCGTTCGACTGTGCGCCGCGGCGGTATACCGGGCACCGAGGGCAACGGCGCTCCGCCGTTCGTTGGGCTGCAGCCGCGACCACCACATGCCGACCGTGGCGATGAGGGCGAACGGCACGAGGACCCGATAGCGGTCCGAGGCGGCTGCGGACAAACACGTAATGGCTGCGGGGGCCCAAGCTCCGGACCAAGCACTTCGGAGCCAGACGCGGGGAGCGACGTCGAGAGCCATCGCCGAACCGAACGTGCATCTTGCGTGGGTCGCGACAGCGACGATCCCTCCGACGATCGTTCCGAGCGCCACGCCTTTCGCTCCGAGAAGCGCCGCCAAACCAATACTCGCAGTGACGTTGGACAATCCTTCAGCCAGAGGTGCCACGCGGACGGAACGGTGATCACCGTTTGCCACCTGGAGGAGGCCAAGGACGGCCGGGACCTGGCGAACGATGACGCCGACGACGAGCAAACGCAGCAGTCCCGTCGCCTCGGCGGCGAGCACATCGCCGTAGAAGAGGCGCATCGTCGCCGGCCCGGCGAGGCAGAGCACTCCTCCAGCTGCGGTGAGCGAACCGATGCTGAGTCTGGTTCCATCGAGCAACGTTTCCGCCGTCCGCTCCCGAACGCCGTCGATGGTGGCGCGTGCTGACGCGGCGGGCAGCAACGGACTGACCGCAGCCGAGAAAGCAGCAACGAGTAGCGCCACGAACTGCGCGGCAAGTCCGTATGCCCCGACTCGTTCGAAATCGAAACGACTCACGATCAGACCGTCGAGGCCGCTGATCAGCAGCATGGCGATTGACCACCACAGGAACGTGGCGGTGTCGCCCCGGAGTTCGGCGAGATCGCTGCGTTTTGTTTGCCAAACGCAGAGAACGCGAGGTCCGAGCTCGCGGATAGCGGCGACGGAGATCAACGCGGCTGCGCTGATCGTGCCACCGGCGATGACGGACGCGGCGCCGCGAAGCGAGAGGTGAGACCGTGAGACGAACAAGGTCGCGATCGCAGCACTTTTGACGATCAGATTGATCCACGCCGGGGTCCAGGCCCGGCCTGCACCTGCAAAGAACCCACGGAAGGCGGCGGTCGGCAAGGCCAGAACGCTTCCGAGGGCCACAACCGTGAGGGCAACCGCGGCTTCACCTCGCAGCACCGACGGAGCGCTCGAGAACAGCCACGACCCCGGGCGGACAACGAGGAGGACGAGCCCGCCGGCGGCGATCGCAAAGCCGCCCAGAAGCACCAACGCGGCTCGGACGCTCCGTAGTTGTGCGTCGCCGAGTTCGGACGACGCGGCGACTCGGCGCACCACGGCGCCAAACAGACCACCCTCGATCAGCCCGATGTACCCGGCAACGCCCACGACGAACACCCAGAGGGAGAACTCGGAGTGCTCGAAGCGGCGAGTCAAGAGCAGGGTGGACAGGATCGCGAAACTCGCATTCACCCCGACGGTGACCAGGTTCGCTGCCGCCTGCCTGGCGAATCTCGTGCTCATCGCGCACCGTAACTCGCGAGTCCGGCGTGCGTCGGGCGTGGGCGAAGTGAGATCGCCGCGACACCGGCAACGTCCGCCAAGACGAGATTGGCGAATCGCTCGGCCGGATCTTCAGTCATCGGTGAACCTGCCGGAGCACCGTGATCGTCGAGCGTCGCCCGGAGAATGGCGGCGGCAAGGCTCGTGACGTCAGAGTCCTCGAATAGCCATCCGACTGCGTCTGAACGCGCGACCCTTGCTCCCATCGCCGTCCCATGCGACGCGATCACGGGCATCCCCGAGGCGACACACTCCAGGAACACGCCGGATTCATCAGTGGCGTACGCCGACGCTCGGTGCGGAAGCAACATGACGTCGACCTGCTCGAAAGCGCGGTCATACCCGATGTCGTCGAGTGGCCCTTCGAGAAGCTCGACTGCGTCGGTCGTGTCAGCGAGCCTCCGCAGTTCTTCGACTGCCCGCTCGGTCGCCGCCTCGGGGCGAGGGTTCGCTTGGATCAGGAACCGTGCTCGCCCGTCCTGTTGCGTGATCGCGGCGATGGCGTCGACCAGATCAGTGAAGCCTTTCGCCTCGGATGCCACGCCGAGGAATCCGAACGTGGTCTGCTCTGGTACCCGGTGTCGCACGTTTCTGATCCGCACGTAGGGGAGCGGAAGGAGAGCAACGCTGCAGCCGTCTGCAACGTCGGAGTTCCGCTCGGCATGGACGACGACTCGAAGATCAACCGTTCGGTTCAGGGCACAGATCGCACGTCGGAAGAGCCCGGTGACTGCGGGCGAAGGACGATTGTGCACGACGACAACCAGGGCACGCGGGCCGCAGCCCGCGATAGCAAGCGCTCGTATCGATAGGTAGGTCCCGACGAGATTGGAGGCGAAACTGTTGGCGACGATGATCGTTGCCCCCGGCGAGTTGCGTCCTGCTCGGAACGTACCGATGAAAGCGTCGAGATTCCCGGCAAGGAGGCCGAGAACGCTCTGGACCTTCGACGGAAGCCATCGCGGCAGACTCGCCTGGAACTCCGGGGCGTACACGCGGAACCGTCGCCGGAGAGAGTGGGGCGGAGCGGGCTGGGTCTCTGGCATGTCGGGTAGACGCCGGTGGACGTATGCCAGCACCCGGGTCCCTCGACATTCGAACTCACGGACGACGGCATCGAGGTACGGACGATTGTGGCCGACCGTGTTGGTGTAGCTGTTGTCCAGGTACACGACATCATCGGTCGTCGGCTCCAACCTCGTCGCCGCTGCCGTCATGCGGCCTTCTTTTGAACCTCGAGTAGTCCGAACGTGTAACGGCGGCCTTCGAAACGGATCGTCGGCTGTCGGGCTTGCAGCTCGATAGTGCCAGTGGTGTGGAGTCCGAAGGTCTGCGCACTGTCGAGCAGCGCTTGCACCTCCTCCGTGGAGAAGATGTTCCACGGCAGACCGAAGAGCGGCGTTTTCGACGTATCGATCTTCTCGGGCCAGTAGTCAAATGACGCCAGGAAGATGCCCCCGGGTCGAAGGAGGCGGGAGACTTCGGCGAAAAGCCTGGATTGGTCGAAGCCATGCTCGATCACCGACACCGAGGTGATGACGTCGAACGACTCATCGTCGAACGGTGTCGCCATCATGTCACCCTTGACGTACGTGCCCCCGGCGCCACCAGTGCCGGTCGGGAAATCGAGATCGATGCCCGTCGCATCACGGACGCCCGATTTCACCAGCGCAGCCATGAGTTCCGAGCGGTACGCGCCCATGTCGAGCACCCTTGCTTCAGGTCCGAAGTCCTTGATTCGCTCGAGCATCCACAGGACATCCCAGCTCTTGCGGATGTCGCCGATCCCCTTGCCTCGGTAGTAGTGGCGGGCCACCGGCAGCCGACCGTAGATCGGCGGAAGGAACGAGAGCCCGCGACGACGAAGGGTCCGTCTGGCCGAGCGGTACTCGCCGCGGCTCTGCATCACTAGGCACGTCATGTGTTTCCCTTCCCGCGCCGGCTCTCGACGCAGTCTTGGTATCGGAAACGAGCGGTCGGAACTGAAGGCCCAGGCCGCGATCACCCCGGCGATTTTGCAGAAGCTGCGCGTGTCACGGCGGGTGACTCCAAACAGGCCCGGACCAGCCAACGCTGACTATTTCCTTCAGTCTATTGCCGGTGGTGCCGACTCCTTTGGTGCCCACCTGAGTGACCATCCGTGAAGGAATCATGCCCTCCGACAGACTCGCCAATTCACGTCGTCAGATCGACCGGAACATCACCGTCTCCAGTCGAGAGACTCCGCACTGCCGGGTCTGCCGGGGTGCCTCCATGACTTCGGTTCTCGATCTCGGTGAACAGGCACTCACCGGTTTGTTCCCGCACCCCGGCGAGACGATCGGTGGCGGTCCGCTCAACCTTCTCTGGTGCGGGGACTGCGGACTGCTTCAGCTGAAACACAGCTACGACCCGGAAGCGATGTACGGAAAGGACTACGGATACCGATCGGGCCTCAACGCGTCGATGGTGGCCCACCTGAAGAACAAGGCTCGTCGTCTTGAGGAGTTGGTGGGTCTCGACGCCGGTGACGTTGTCCTAGACATCGGATGCAACGACGGAACGCTTCTGGGCGGGTACTCGGCAGCCGACATCGAGCGAATCGGTATCGACCCAACTGCGGACAAGTTCCGCGAATTCCATCCCTTGAACATCATCGCAATCGCCGACTTCTTCACGGCTGACACGTTTCGCTCCGTGACTCCGAAGAAGGCCAAGGTGATCACCTCGATTGCGATGTTCTATGACCTCGAAGATCCGGTGGCGTTCGCCCGCGAAGTTGCGAGCTGCCTTGCCGATGACGGGGTCTGGCATTTCGAGCAGTCCTACATGCCGGCGATGCTGCGAGCAGGTTCCTATGACACCGTCTGCCACGAACACCTCGAGTACTACTCGTTGAAGACGGTCTCTCGGATTCTTGCGGGCGCTGGGCTCGAGCCCGTGCACGTCAGGTTCAACAGCATCAACGGTGGGAGTTTCTCCGTCACCGCGATGAAGTCAGGCCGGGCATCGACGAGCGAGAAGGGGCTCACGGAGTGGCTGTTGGGCCAGGAGGACCGAATGGGTCTCTGGAGCCCTGCGCCGTTCCGCCAGTTCGAAGAGCGCGTCTTCCGGCATCGTGCGGATCTCGTCGCATTGCTCACGACGCTCCGTTCCTCGGGGGCATCGGTGATGGGGTATGGCGCCTCGACCAAGGGAAACGTGATGCTGCAGTTTTGTGGGATCACCACTGATCTGGTGGACGCGATCGGGGAAGTGAATCCGGACAAGTTCGGACGGGTCACGCCGGGCACAGCGATCCCGATCGTTTCCGAAGAGGAAATGCATGCCGCTCGACCTGACTACCTCCTGGTTCTGCCCTGGCATTTCCGGGAGGGGATCCTCCGCCGTGAAACCGAGTTC
>JANPDB010000362.1:0-1878 GCA_031431255.1 Acidimicrobiia bacterium
AGTCCCTGTCGCGCGGCGTACCAGGGCGGGGCCGTGGCATACAACGCGAAGATTGCGCAGCTCGCGAAGTTCACCGAGACGAACGTTGCGGCGTACCAACGCCAACGGACGCGGTTCCGCCACAGGATCCCAGCGGTCAGGAAGGGCACCAAGAAGTGGGACTGGTACACCGCGCTCACGCCGATGTCGTACCAACGGACGGTCGAGCTGTCCGTCTTCAGAATCCGCTCGGACTCGGCGACGGTGAGGCGGCCGAGGCCGGCTTTGGGGGACACCAGCCAATCTTGAAGCCGTTCGGTCCAGAGACGACCACCGCCGAGCCATCGATCGATGGTGATCTGGGGCGTCACCGCAAGGGGTGCGTCGATCCAATGGCCCACGGCACGGGCGAAGTCGTAGAGGAATAGGGCAAGGAGGAACGGCACCCAACTCGCCAGCGTGACGATCACGTCGCGTCGGGCGCGCCCGATCGTGGCCACGAGCGCCAGGCCGAGAATCCACCCGGCGATGATCTCGCGGTCCGACGGAATGGCCTCGGTCGAGCGCAGGTACAGCGCGGTCGCGACGACGTATTGCAGCATCGCTGCAGTGCGGATCCGCGACCACGTGGTGGCACTGAGTCCGAGGGGAGTTCTCGCATTGTCGGTGACGGCAATCTGGGCCAACGACTCGTTGGCCGCGATCCGCGTATCGAGGACCTCCATCGCTTCAAGGCTACCGGCGTGACACCTCCCGTTGGTCCGCGGTTCGCCGTCGGCGGGCGCAACCGACCCTCGGTGACCCAGATGGAAGGGCTGGTGTGCAAACCTCGACGCATGCCCGGACGTGCCGAGTTCGTCCTTCCTGCGGTCGACGTAGCGTTGCTCTCACGTCTGGCCGGGGCTCTGGCGGCGGCCATCCAGCCGGGTGACGTGGTGTTGCTCGTGGGTGACCTCGGTGCGGGGAAGACGACGTTCACGAAGCATGTCGCAGGGGCACTCGGTGTAGTCGAGTCCGTCACGAGCCCGACGTTCACGATCGCCCACACCTATCGGGCGGGCCCCCAAGCGCCGGTCCGGTCGCTCATGCATCTCGACGCCTACCGCCTCGGGGGAGCGGAAGATCTCGACGCGGTCGGACTGTTCGATGGCCTCGACGAGGGCGCTGCCGCCGTCATCGAATGGGGCGACATCGTCGCGGACGCGTTCGACGAACCGCTCACCGTCGACTTCGCGTTCGTCGATGAAGAGACCCGATCGGTGACCTGCTCGGCGCCCCCCAACAGCAGTTGGTCCGGTCGGATCCGATCGATCTCGGCCGAGATGGGGGGTCCGCGATGCTGATCGCGGCCATCGACACGTCCACGATCGCCGTTTCCGTGGCGCTGGCCGACGCGGACGGTCTCGTCGCCCGCTTCGACGCGCCCCGGGTGCGGCGTCACGCGGAGACCGTTCTTCCCGCCCTCGACGCTGTCCTTACGCTTGTCGGGCGGACGCGTCGCGAGATCACCCACCTGTGCGTCGATGTCGGCCCCGGGATGTTCACCGGGCTGCGGGTCGGCGTCACGACGGCGATCACCCTCGCTATGGCTTTCGACATCCCTGTTGTCTCCGTCGGGAGCCTCGACCTCCTTGCGTGGCGAGTTGCCCTGGACGGAGCACATCGGGGCACCGTCGGAGCTGTCCTCGATGCCCGGCGCAGGGAGTGCTTCGTGCAACCGTTCGCAGTCACCCCCGGGGCGGCTCCGGTCCCCCTGGCACCCGCAGCGGTCATGCCGCCGACTTCGGCGGCTGAGCTCCTGCGCCAAAAGGGCTGCCTGGGGGTGATCGGTGACGGCGCGGTGGCCTACCCGGAACCGTTCGCCGGGTTCACGGTCCTCGCTCCCCGTTATCCCGACGC
>JANPDB010000363.1:0-1962 GCA_031431255.1 Acidimicrobiia bacterium
CGGCACACGGCCCTCGCGGTACCACTCGCTGCGGCTCATCTCGGCGCCACCGAGGCGGCCGGAGCACTGGACCTTGATGCCGATCGCGCCGGCCTTCTGCGCTGTCTGCACCGCCCGCTTCATGGCACGCCGGAAACTCACACGGCCCGCCAGCTGATCGCCGACTCCCTGTGCGATGAGCGCAGCGTCGAGTTCGGGCTGCTTGATCTCGACGATGTTGAGCTGCACCTTCGGATTCGAGGTGATCTTCTGCAATCCGGCAGTGAGGCGCTGCGACTCGGCACCTTTACGCCCGATCACGATGCCCGGACGTGCGGTGTGCACATCGACGCGCAACCGGTCACGGGTGCGTTCGACTTCCACACGGCTCACGGCGGCCCGCTCGAGTTCGGTCGTCAGGAAATGACGAATCCGATAGTCCTCGATCAGGTTCGACTGGTAGTCCTTCTCGCTGAACCAGCGAGACTTCCAGTCGGTCGTGACGCCGAGGCGGAAACCGTAGGGGTTGACTTTTTGACCCATGGTTCGTCTCTCGTCTCAGCTGTTGTTCTCTGTATCGCGGTCCCAGGTTCCGGCGAGGATCTCCTGGGCTTGCTGACGCCAGTCGGTGATCTGATCGGCCGAGCGGCTGACCTTCTCATCGAGGGCGGTGATGTCGTCGTCGGACAGGTCGGCCAGCTGCTGGAAGGTGGAGATACCAGCGGCGTTGAGCTCCTCTTGGAGCTTCGGACCGATTCCGAGGATCAGGTTGAGTGCGGTGGGATCGGCGGCGAAGTCGGGCTTGTCCTCGGGAGCAGCGGCAGCAAAGTCCTGCACCTCGGACGTGTCGACCGCGTCGTCTACCGGCGCAGTGAATGTGGCACCGGCGATGACTTCCTCGGCTCCCGCAGCACTTCGGCGGGCGTCGGCGCTTGCCGCTTCAGCCGTTGCTCGCGCACCGGCGGTCCGGCGGGCACGGTTGGCCGCGGCCTCGGCGCTCTGGTTGCGAGCAGCAGTGAGGAGGGAGTCAGGCAGGCGGCCGACCACGATGGTGATGTGGCACGTGCGCTTGAGGATCTGGCCGGTGCGTCCGCGGGCACGGGGACGGAACCGCTTGATCGTGGGGCCCTCGTCGGCGAAGCAAGCCGACACGTAGAGCTCCTCGGCCGGCACGCCGTCGTTGTGCGAAGCGTTGGCCACTGCAGAGTGCAGCACCTTGGCAATGTCGTGCGCGGCATCGCGCTCGCACAGACGCAAGATGTTCGCCGCTTCGGCGACGTCGTGGCCACGGATCAGGTCGAGCACCACGCGCACCTTCCACGCCGACGTGCGGACGTAGTGGGCGTAGGCGTGGGTTGTCTGATCGGCCGGACCGCGCTGGCCGGTCTTGCGGGCCTTCGCCGGTGACTCGTTCGTCTTCACTCCGGGCATGTCAGCGCCTCCCCGACCGTTCCTGGCCGGCGTGGAACTTGAACGTGCGAGTCATGGCGAACTCGCCGAGCTTGTGCCCGACCATCGATTCGCTGATGTAGACGGGCACGTGCTTGCGTCCGTCGTGGACGGCGATCGTGTGACCGACCATGTCCGGGATGATGGTGGAGCGGCGCGACCAAGTCTTGAGCACTCGCTTCTCGGTCTTGGCGTTGAGATCGTCGACCTTCTTCAGCAGATGGTCGTCAACGAACGGCCCTTTTTTCAGGCTACGAGGCATGTCGTGGTCCTCAGTTCCGATCCGTGCTCATCGACGGCTACCGCGGGTGCGGCGACGACGGACGATGAGCTTTGCGGATTCCTTGTTTTTGTCACGGGTACGACCCTCGGGCTTGCCCCAGGGAGAAACGGGATGGCGACCACCGGAGGTGCGGCCTTCGCCGCCGCCGTGGGGATGGTCGACCGGGTTCATGGCGACGCCACGGGTCTGCGGGCGCTTGCCCATCCAGCGAGACCGGCCGGCCTTGCCGATGGTCAGCAGCTCGTGCTCGG
>JANPDB010000364.1:0-9092 GCA_031431255.1 Acidimicrobiia bacterium
GGCTCGGACCTCGGGGCCCTGGCGGATCGGGTCGAGGCCGAACACCTGCAGCTGTCCTTCGTCACCTTCGTGGAACCCGAGGACCATGCCGAAGAACGTCGTCTTCCCCGCTCCGTTGGCCCCGAGCAGACCGGTCACGCCTTTGCCGATATGGAAGCTGGCGCGATCGAGAACGGTGTTCGCACCCCACCGCTTGACCAGACCGCTGGCGGTGATGACACCGGCGGACGCCGCAGTTATTCCGGGCATCGGCTCGCCGATTGAAGGGCCGCCCGTGCCGTCGCCACCCATGGCCGTCAGCGTAGGCCCTCACGTTGGAGGCGTCCGCCGGTGAACGGGTAAGACTGCTCCAATGGCCCCGCACCCCTTCTACAGCCCCGAGCACCTCGAGTACCGCCGGGTTCTCGACCAGTTCGTCGCGAAGGAGGTTGCCCCGTTCGCCTACCAGTGGGACGAGGCCGAGGAGTTTCCCCGCGAGCTCTACCTGAAGATGGGCGAGCTCGGCATGCTCGGCGCCGGATTTACGGAAGAAGTCGGCGGGATCGGAACGGACGCGTTTCTCCGCGTGATCATCCAACAGGCCCTGGCCATGGGCGGTTCTGGTGGCGTCTCCGCGGGCCTCATCTCGTCGTACATCTCGATGCCGGTGGTCGCCCACTACGGGACCGACGAGCAGAAGAAGATCCTCCCCGAGGTGCTCGCCGGACAGAAGATCGCCGCGCTGGCCGTGACCGAGCCGAGCGGGGGCTCCGATGTCGCCGGGTTGCAGACCACTGCACGAAGGGACGGCGACCACTACGTGGTGAATGGCTCGAAGACGTTCATCACCAGTGGTATGCGCGCCGATTGGATCACGACTGCGGTGCGCACCGGCGGCCCCGGGCGTGGCGGCATCTCGGTGCTCCTCGTCCCCGGTGACGCACAAGGCCTCACTCGGACCCCGCTGAAGAAGATGGGCTGGTGGTCGAGCGACACGGCAACGCTCTACTTCGACGACTGCATCGTCCCCGTGGCGAACCTGATCGGTGCCGAGAACGACGGGTGGGCCGCGATCATGGGCAACTTCAACTTCGAGCGGCTCGATCTGATCGCGCAATCGCTCGCGTTCGCCCAACTCTGCATCAACGAATCCATTGCCTACGCCCGCACACGAGAGACGTTCGGCAAGCCGCTCATCAGCAACCAGGTGATCCGTCACAAGATCGTCGACATGAGCAGGAAGGTGAACTCCTGCCAGGCCTGGATGGAGTCGCTCGCCTGGCAGCTCAACAACGGCGCCAGTCCGGCCGGCGAGATTGCCCAGTGCAAGGTCGAGGCGACCACTGCCTTCGAGTACTGCGCCCGCGAGGCGGTGCAGATCTTTGGCGGCGCCGGGTACCTCCGTGGAGCAGTCGTCGAGCGCCTGTACCGGGAGGTCCGGGTGCAGGCAATCGGCGGTGGGAGCGAAGAGATCCTCAAGGACCTGGCGGGCAAGCAACTCGGACTATGACCGTCGTTTGCAAATAGGGCCGCAAACAGCGCAACAGTGGAGAGGGAGGGGGGAACCGATGAATCACGAACACGTCCGCGACGTGCTCGACCGGACGGCGACGCGTCCGCTCGTGCAGCGATTGCTGTCCGAGGAACCTGACGCCGACGAGCGCGAGGACATCGAGCGCACCCTCATCGCACTGGACGACGTCCGGGCGGTCCTTCCGCTGCAGGGGGCGGGGGAGAACCCGTCGCGCTCGCCGATCGTGCGCATCAGTGCCCTGAACGTGATCACCTCCATGCTCGGCGCCACGGTCCTGCCGATCCGGGAATGGTGGTCGAGTGTCGACCCTGTGCTGCGCTTTGCCGCAGCGAGCGTCCTCCCGCATCGTGAGTTCGCCGATCTCGTCCGTCCGGTGCTCGCCGATCCGGGGCATCCGCTGCTGGCCCGGGTGCTCGGGTCGATGGACGTCGGGTTCGAAGAGGGGCACTGGCAGGAACTGAAGATCCGGTCGCTGTCACACGTCGACGCTGCGGTTCGCGGTGCGGCGGCCAGCGCCATGTTGTGGGACGAACCTCTCGCCGCCCATGATGCGCTGCTCGAAGCCACTCGCGACATCGACATCGACGTCGCCATAGAGGCTGTGTCGACACTCATGTACTTCCCGACCTCTGAGGTCGTCGGTGGACTCCGCTGCGTGGCCGAGTCCCCGAACGAGTTCCTGGCGGCTTCGGCCACGGCTGCACTCGAACGGGTGCTTGCCGACATTTCCGAAGCAGTCGACGCGGCGCCGGGCTCGGTGCACTTGCGACGCTGGTGTCACCTGCTCGGCGACCCGGCCGAGCTCGGAAGGTCCCTTCGCTTCGACGGCCCGGAGGGCCTGGCGTCGTCGGAGAACCATCTCGCCTCGGTGATCACCGTCCCGGATCAACCGCTGATCTCCTGGGACCGTGACCTCGAGTGCTCTCTCCTCGACCCAAACGGTGCGTGGGAGGGAAAGTTTGCGCGCATACGGCATCTTGATGGCGAGTCGGTGGCGCTCGTTGACCGGCCCCGGGTGCTCGACGTGCTGTGCCACCATGCCGATCCGGAGATCCGCGGTGGTGCGGCGGCCCACATCGCCCGCTGGGCCGGTGGCGCCGAGGCCTTGTTGGAGCTGCTCGACGACCCGATGATCACGGTGTCGAAGGCAGCGATGCACGCGCTCTACGACGTCCCCGACGACAGCCGGTGTCGGGGTGCTATCCGCGATCGTGCGTGGCACGCGGTCGTCGACGGGACCAGGGTCGGCACACGCTTGGGCGAGGCGCTGCGGACGTTCGTCCGGCACGGTGACACCTTCGGACCGGACGAAGTCACTCGACGACTCGTCTCGCTGCTCGACGACCCTCGCGAGAGCGCCCGCACCGCCGCCCTGGAGCATCTCGCCGGTCGTGCTGCCGTCGACGAACTCACCGTGCAGATGCATCGGCTCGTCGAAGCTCCGGAGGTCACCTGGGCGGTGCACGGGACGCTCCTGGACGCCGCCCATCGCCATGGCATCTCCGTCGACCGCTCGACGCTTCTCCATCTGGTGAACGTCGACCACGCGTGGCTCAGTGGCACTGCGGCCCGACTGCTTCCGCTCGGTTGAACCAAATCCTGAGCAAGACTCTCGTCGTGATGTCCAGTGCCCCCATGACGGCCCCCCTCGTACCTGTCTCCGTCGATGAGGTAACGGGGGGTCTGCGGAGCCACGGATATCTCCCCGACGAGGGTCTCGCCACGGTTATCTTCCTGGCGATGGTGCTCCGCCGTCCCCTCCTGCTCGAAGGCGAAGCGGGCGTCGGAAAGACGGAGGTCGCCAAGGTGCTTTCGCGCTGGACCGGGGGTGAATTGCTCCGTCTCCAGTGCTACGAGGGCATCGACCTCGCGCAGGCGGTCTACGAGTGGGACTACTCCCGCCAGCTCCTGCATCTCCGGGCGGCCGAGGTCACCGGCACTGCGGCAGACGAGGACGACCTGTACTCGGAGCGCTTTCTCGTGCGGCGTCCGCTGTTGCGGGCTATCGCTCACGGCGACGGCCCTGTGCCGGTTCTGCTTATCGACGAGGTGGACCGGGCCGACGACGAGTTCGAAGCCTTCCTCCTCGAGGTGCTCAGCGACTACTCGATCACGGTGCCGGAGCTCGGCACGTTCACGGCGACGGTGCCACCGCTGGTGATCCTCACCTCGAATCGCACTCGCGATGTTCACGACGCGCTGAAGCGCCGATGCCTCTACCACTGGGTCGAGCATCCCGGCTTCGAGCGCGAGGTCGAGATCGTCCGCCTGCGGGCGCCGGAGGTCGAAGAGGGCCTCGTCCGCCAGGTCGCGGCTGCGGTGGAGCGCATGCGCGGCATGGAGCTCTTCAAGCCGCCGGGCGTGGCCGAGACGATCGACTGGACACAGGCGCTCTCCGCGCTCGGAAGGACTGCACTCGACGAGCGTTCGGTCGAGGCCACGTTGGGTACCGTGCTGAAGTACCGCGAGGACGCCGACAAGGTGCGCCACCACGGCGTAGCCGATCTCGTGCGCGGGGCGATCCTGCGCGGGTCGTGAGCGTTGCGCAGGTGAGGGGCGGTGAACCGGGTGTCTGACGGCTCTCTCCCGCAGGTTCCCTTCGGTGTCGCCGAAGTGCTCGCCCTGTTGGATCAGTCGGGCGAGAGGTCGGCAGCGAAGCCCGATCTGCTTCGCAGTCGGGGATCGCGTCCTGCCGATGCCGACCTGACCGGTCCATTCCGGATGGCCGTCACGTTTGCGGTGGTGCTGCGGCGTGCCGGGCTTGCTGTCCCCGTCGGTTCGGTCATCACGTTCGCCGAGGCGCTCGGCGCCGTTGGCATGGAGCGGCGCAGCGCCGTGTACTGGGCGGGTCGGGGTGTTCTCGTTCGCCGACCGGAGGACATCAGCCTGTTCGATCGTGTCTTTGCCGCCTTCTGGCTCGGGCGGGTCGGGGGAGCGGCGCAGGTCCCGATGGAGCAACAGATGCAGATCGCATTCGATGCAGATGAGGGATCGGGCGACGGCGACGACGCGCCGCAGGATGAGGACTCGGCGGGAGAGATCATCGCCGTGCGGTTCAGCGGAGTGGAGACGCTGCGACAGAAGGACTTCGCCGACTACACACCGGCCGAGTTCGACGAAGCCCGTCGACTCATGGCGGCACTCCGTTTCGCTGAATCGACTCGAAGGAGCCGGCGGCTGAAGTCGGCGAAACTAGGCGTGCGTACGAGTTACCCGGATCTTCGGCGCACCGTGCGACAGGCGCTGAAGACCGATGGTGTGCCGATGCAGCGTCGCTACCGCGAGCAGTCGGAGCGTCCGCGTCGCATCGTGTTCCTCTGTGATGTCAGCGGTTCGATGGAGTCGTACTCGCGCGCGCTGCTGCGGTTCTGCCAGGCGGCAGTGGTCGGCCGCGGGCGGGTGGAAGCCTTTGCTATGGGGACACGGCTCACCCGCCTCACCAAGGAACTGACCTCCCGCGACCCCGACCTTGCCCTCGCAAAGGCGGCCGCTCGGGTCGTCGACTGGTCGGGAGGCACGCGCCTGGGGGAGGGCCTCCGGTCGTTCAACGACCAGTGGGGGGTTCGCGGGATGGCCCGCGGTTCGATCATCGTGGTGCTCTCCGACGGCTGGGATCGCGGCGACCCGGAACTGCTGGGCGAGCAGATGGGGCGTCTCCACCGCATCGCCCACCAGGTCGTCTGGGTCAACCCGCTGAAGGCGTCACCCGGCTACGCCCCCCTGGCGCGCGGCATGGCGGCGGCACTACCGCACGTCGATGTGTTCTTGGAGGGCCACTCGCTCGCCTCGCTCGAAACCCTCGCCGCAGCACTTCGCGCCTAGAGGTACTCGGAGGCACCCTCGTCCGAGGCTCGCTACCGTTGCCTCCGTGGTGAGCATCGACAACGTCGCCAAGATTGCGCTCGGTCTTCCGGGCGTCAGCGAGGGCACTCGCTACGGGAACCGGACCTGGTTCGTCGCCGGGAAGGGGTTCGTGTGGGAACGCCCGTTCAGCAAGGCCGACATCAAGCGCTTCGGCACGTCGCCGCGGCCCGATGGTGCGATTCTTGCCGTCGCCACCGAGGACCTCGGCGAGAAAGAAGCGCTCCTTGCTGCCAGACCGGAGCTGTTCTTCACGATCCCGCACTTCGACGGCTACGCCGCCCTGCTGCTGCGACTCGACGGACTCACCAAGAAGACGCTCCGCGAGGTCCTTGTTGACGCTTGGCTGGCGTGCGCGCCGACACCGGTCGCCGAAGAGTTCCTGGCATCCAAGAGAAGCGCAAGCGCTGACCAGTCGCGCACCTCCCACCTCTCCCACGATCGAACGCTCGAAGCGCGACTCGGCCCGACATCACCTATATATCGCCGGGAGTGTGCGGGGCGCGCCTTACGGCTGCGCAGTGATTGGTATCTCAGTCGCCCCCGGAGCGACTGAGATACCAACCTCGGCATGGCACCCCAGCGGCCGCACTACTTCGGCCCGAGACGTGCGCCCTTCCTGACGTCGGCCAGCCTCCTGGCTTGACGTGCAACCATTATTCGTAATACGGTTAATTGGTGGAGTTTCATCGATCAGCGAGTCGATACGCCATCGCCGCTGACGACGTCATCCACGCTGTCGACCATGCACTGGTCGTCGTCGACATGGACCCCGACGCTGATCCTCCGAAAGTGCTCGTGATCGGTCCTCGCCGCGATGGCCGACTCCTCGAAGTGATCATCCTGTCCCTCGCAGACGACCGCGAACTTGTCATCCACGCCATGGCCCTTCGGCCCACGTTTCACAACCTGCTCCCGCAAGGAGACCTCTGACATGACCACACCCCCGACCAAGCCCTACGTCACCAAGACCGGACGCGTGCTCAGCGACGCTGACATCGACGCCCTCGCCGACGCCGTTGCCGGTGACATCGACATCGAGACGCTCAAACCACGCCGCCGCGGCCGCCCACCACTCGCTGGAGGCCCCGCCGACGTCGTTCCCGTCCGACTCGACGCCAACCTTCGTGCTGCAGTCGAAGAACGAGCTGCCAACGATCACACGACCACGAGCGACGTGATCCGCGAAGCACTCCGCCGCTACCTCGACGTCGCCTAAACAACCCGACGCGTCAGCTCCGGGGAGTGGAACGCGTCGATAACGTGGGTCCCGGCTCGAAAGGGCTCGGGTCACCAAGGAGGCCACCATGGCCACAACCGTCATCTCTGCCGAGCTTGTCCGCATCGACGATCCCCTCAACTTCACCGAACGCGCCGCTATCGCCGGGTTCCTCGCCGGATACACCGGCAACACCCTCGTGAGCTACACCACCGACCTTCGACTCTTCGTCGAGTGGTGCACCAACAACGACCTGCCACTCATGGAGGTCCGCCGAGCCCACCTCGAGATCTTCGGGCGAAATATGGAATCCGACGGCCGAATGCGGTCCACCGTCGCCCGACGCCTCTCCACACTCGGCCGCTTCTACCGGTACTGCCAACATCGTCGCCGCGTTCGTCGCCGGAGCATCCCGCTCCGCATGACCCCAACGGGACCGGGCGGATCAGACCGATACCGCCCGGCACCGCCGGTTACGAACGGAGCGAGCCCTACGCTGCGACGTGATTGGTATCCCAGTCGCCCCCGGAGCGACTGAGATACCAACCTCGGCATGGCACCATTGCGGCGCCAACACCCACTGCACTCCGGCCCGATTGCGTGCAGCCCACCGCGCTGTGGCGGCTTAGGGCAGGAGAGTGAACGGGCCAACGGCTGGGCGTACGACGCTGAAGTGTCTACGATCCAGCGTCGCAACTTCCGTGATTCCAAGTCGTTCGGCCGCGGCCACGACCGACGCATCCGCGGTTCCCAATGGAAGGTCACGGTACTTGGCGACAAGTTCTGCGATCCGGAGCCAATCACGAGCCATGACGGGTTCGGCGATCAGGTTGCCTTCGGCGAGGTCGGCGAGGAATCGGACTTCCGCTTCGACTCCCAATCGGGTCTCCAGCAGGTACGCCACCTCCGTGATGACCAGGGTCGGCACGAGAAGCGGACCGGGATGGGTCTCGAGAAGTTCGAGGCACGCTTGGTGATGTCGATCGTCTCGATCGATGTAGGCGAAGAGCGGGCCGGCGTCGACGATCAGAGCGATGAGCCGAACTCCGCGGCGAGGATCTCCTCGATCCGTTCCGAGATATCCGTGCGACCGCTGGCACCGGCCCCAGCGGCACGGAGCCGCCTTCGACCACTACGCCCGCCGAGATGCGCTTCGATCGCTTCCCTCGTGAGCTCGGAGATTGTTGTTCCCCGGCGTTGTGCTTCGTGGCGCAGGCGAGCGTCAAGGTCCTCAGGCAGCTTCACAGTGGTTCGATTCATGTATGCCAGCATACCGGACGCCCGCCGCCGGCGCTCACTCCATAACGGCTTCCCATGCCGGTGATAGGGAGTATCCCGACTCCGGCGTGGCCGGGAGGCCGTCGGCCTCAAGTGCAGTCCGCCGTCGGAATACAGGATCTGGCCGTTGACCCAGCCGCTGCTCCGAGAGAAGGAATCGGACCAGGTTCCCGGCGTCAGCCGGCGTGCCGACTCGCGGTTGCGTTCCTCTGCTCGCTGACCTGGTCGAACGCGCCGGTGCGCCGGTGGAAAGAGGTATCCACCACCCGCTGGCAACACTGGAGTACATGAAATACACTGAAATACATGCAACGACATGGGGTGATGTCCCGAACCGACCTTCTTGCCGCCGGCGTCAGCTCGAACGAGATCCAGCGTCTCGTCCGGGGCCGCCGCTGGACGAGGTTGCGGACGGGCATCTACGCCACGACGCCGACGACCGTGCGCGACCCCTGGCTGGCCACGTTCGCCGGCGAACTCTGCTGGGGAGGGGAGCATGCGGCGATGTCGCACCGGGCGGCGGCGTTTCTCTATGGACTCGACGGCTTCCTCTCGCCAGACCTGCCCGACATCGTTGTCCCCGCTTCATCGGCATGCCGGGGCGCCAATGTGCACCGCACCCAGTTCGATCTCCCGACCGTCACCCTCTTCGATCTCCCGGTGGTCACGCCGGAGGTGTGCCTTACTCAACTCGGCCACGTCGTGAGTGAGAACGCGGTGGAGGCAGCGCTCGAGTCTGCGCTTCGCCATGGCCTCACCACCGTTGCCCGGCTGAGCGCTTTCGTGGACGGCCCGCTCGGCCGCATCGACGGCGGGAAGGTGTTGCGCTCGATCGTTCGCCGCAGGCCCGCCGACCAGACGCCAACCGCGACGTACCTCGAGACTTCGGTAGTTCAGATCCTGCGCTCGTTCGGATGCCGTTCAGTGGAGCGTCACGCGCGGGTCGACGGCATCACGCTCTCGCTCGTGGCCCGCAAGCGACACGTCGCGGTTTCCTGCTGCGCGGGATCGAGGCGAGTGCTCCGTGAACACGACCGAGCGCTTCTGCTCGACAGCGGATGGACGGTCGTCGAGGTGACCCAGGCCGAGTTTCTCGCTGACGAGCAGGCGGTAGCAGAATCGGTCCGCACCGCAATCGTGACCGCCGCTCGGCAGTCGGCGCGTCAGCGTCGCCTCAGCCGACGGGCCGAACTGCCTCCCCGTGGCCGTTCTCGTGGCCGT
>JANPDB010000365.1:0-2016 GCA_031431255.1 Acidimicrobiia bacterium
AGCAGGTCTTTCACGGCCACGCGGTATCCCCTCTGGGGCCCCGCCAGACGGGTGATCCACGTGGCGTCACGCACGGCGGCCGACTTGTGGAGAACAGGGCCCGGCATGGCCGAGTCGGAGGCGATGAACCATGCATCCGAAGGTAGCGGAGCCGGGTCGGTGCCGATGCCCGGGCGTTCCGCTTCTCTTGCGACCTCTGCGAAGATCGACGTCCTCATGAATTCCGACGCCTTCTCGTTGACCCGGATGTCGAGCGACGTCGAAGGGTCGGGACCCGCCGCACGGCCTCCGGTGATCATCGTCGGAGCGGGGCTCGCCGGTCTGGTCGCGGCGAACGCTCTTGCCGAGGCCGGCCGTCGTTCCATTGTGCTCGACAAAGGACGTTCTCCGGGCGGGCGTTTGGCGACACGACGCATGGCCGGTCTGGACGGTCGCACCGCACGGCTCGACCACGGCGCCCAGTTCTTCACGGTTCGGTCCCCGGACTTCGCCGAGGTGGTCCACGGCTGGCGGCGCTCCGGCGTCGTGCGTGAATGGTGTCGGGGGTTCTCCGGCGCCGGCGACGGTTACCCGCGCTATTGCGCAGAGGCGGGCATGAGCACGATCGCGAAGCTGCTCGCGGCGACGGCTGAGGTGATCTGCGACGTCGAGGTCCGGGCTCTTGCCGGCTTCGACGAACACCTCTCGCTCTCGACGGAAGACGGGCGACGATGGGAGAGCGATGCGGTGATCCTGACGCCACCGATCCCTCAGGCATTGGCGCTTTGCGAGAACGGGTGGCTTCCACTCCCCGAAGAAGCCGAGTCGTCGCTTCGCGCCGTCACCTACTCGCCGTGCTTCGCGCTCCTCGTGACGCTTGATGCGCCCGGGTCGGTTCCGTATCCCGGTGGTGTGCAGGTCGACGCCACTTCGGACAACGATTCGGTGTTCTCTTTCGTCGGCGACAACCTGGCGAAGGGCATCTCGGACGTGCCGGCGCTCACCTTTCACGCCAACGATGGTTTCTCTCGGTCGCGCTTCGATGATGATCCGAAGCGCGTTCACGCGGAGATGCTCGATGCCGCGACTCCGTTCTTCGGCGAAGGCCGTGTGATCGAGTCGGTGCTCAAGCGGTGGAGGTACGCACGCCCGTTGGTCGGACACCACGGGAGTTGCCTTCCGACGGAGCCGATCCCCGGAGCAACCTTGGTGTTCGCCGGTGATGCATTCGGCGAAGCGAAGATCGAGGGTGCCGCGCTCTCCGGTCTCGCGGCGGCCGAAGCCGTCCTTCTCGCCTCCTAACGACAGGCGTTGCCGCCACTCCGCAGCGATGATGATCCGATCGTCTCGACCCGGAACCGGCGAGCCGCGGTCATCTCGTGACGGCGGCCGAGAGCTGCACCCGGCAGTCCTACGCGTACTTCGCCATCTCCGCCTGACGGCGTGACCGGCTGACCGCGTGATGGCGTGACCGGCGTGATGGCGTGACCGGCTGACCGCGTGACGGCGTGACCGGCGTGACCGCGTGATTGCGTGACCACCTGGCCGCCTGGCGGCTGACCGGGAGCGACGCGTGATTGCCGAGCGCACACCTCGACCGTTCTGACGGATGGGCGTTGGCCGCGTCGTCGGCGTACCCTCATGGACGTTTCCCGCGATGTTGCGCCGCCTCGGCGCAGCCCGACATGAAGGTGGAGCGCTATGTCCAAGTCAGTACTGATCACCGGAGCCGGTTCGGGTTTCGGGAAGGGTGCCAGCCTCGCCCTGGCGAGCCGCGGGCATCGCGTCATCGCCACCACCGAGACCGAGGAGCAGGCCGCCGCGCTGCGCGCCGAGGCTCCGCAGCTCACCGTCGAGAAGGTCGACATCACGACCTCCGACGTTGATCGTGTCGCCGACTGGGAGATCGATGTCCTCATCAACAACGCCGGTGCCGGCCAGACCGGCCCGCTCGCCGACGTGGCGATCGATCGCGTGCGTCGACTCTTCGAGGTCAACGTCTTCGGAACGCTGGCGATCACCCAGAAAATCGTGCCG
>JANPDB010000366.1:0-4899 GCA_031431255.1 Acidimicrobiia bacterium
GTGAAGGCGAACGTGGGCGACTACGACCAGCCGTTCTTCGAGGCGTCGTACTTGTCCGGCATTCTGGCCGCCGGTGTGAAGGGCAAGGGCAACGTCGCCGGAGCCGGCGGGTTCGAGATCCCGGTCTGCTACTCGATGTACGAGGCCTTCCTCGCCGGTGCCAAGGAAGTCCTCCCGGCAACCACGGGTTCCTTCGTTGCCGTCGGCGACTGGTACGACGTCCAGAAGGCCAAGGAAGCAGCTCTCGCCCAGAAGTCAGCGGGGGCGACGATGTTCGTCGGTTGCGGCCAGGGCCCGACCTTCGGTCAGATCGAAGCGGCGAACGACGGTGGTGATGTGTCGACGGGCTACGTCGGCGACATGTCGGGTGTGGGCAAGTCGGTGCTGTCGTCGTTCTCGTGGCGGCTCGACAAGGTCTTCGCCTTGATGGTGGCCGATGTCGCGGCGGGCAAGAAGGAAGCGCAGTACTACTCCGTCAGCCTCGGCAACGGTGGCATGGACATGATCATCAGCCCTGACTGGGCGTCGAAGATCCCGGCCGACACCATGAAGCTCTACGAGACGAAACTCGCCGACATCAAGGCCGGTGCCTTCAAGGTGCCGTTCATCACCAAGCCTGCGTAAGGCATTCCCAAGCACGGAATGTTTCTCGCGAAGATGCCGGGCGGATGCGAGTCCGCCCGGCATCTCGCTGATTGGCGGGCTCGTGCCCGTCCCTAGGAGAGTGCCAAGGACATGGTTGAAGCCAATGGCACGTCCCTTGTCGAGATGCGCGGAATCCACCGGCATTTCGGTGAAACCCATGCGCTTCGTGGGGTGGATCTCACCCTGCGCGCCGGGGAGATCCATGCGCTGCTCGGTTCCAACGGAGCCGGCAAGACGACGCTTGTGCGGATCCTCGCCGGACTCGACCGGCCCGACGAAGGCACGGTCAGCGTCGGCGGTCTCATCGTCGAGCGATTCGACCCGAAACGCATGCGGGCCATGGGGGTAGCGTTGGTCCAGCAGCACTTCACGCTGGTGCCGACCCTCACCGCGTCGGAGAACTTGGTGCTCGCCCGACCCGACGGGTGGCGACGCATGGCCGGACGGAGCGAAGCTGCGCGCCTGAAACAGTTGATCGAGCGCACGGGGCTGTCCGTTCGCGACGACGTACCGGCCGGTCGCCTCTCGGTCGGCGAACAACAGCGCTTGGAGCTCCTCCGCGCGCTTGACGCCGACGCCCGGGTGCTGCTGCTCGACGAGCCGACGGCCGTGCTCACCGATCAGGAGGCGGAATCGCTTCTCTCGGTGTGTCGGACCTTGGCCGCCGAGGGACGCGCTCTCGCCTTCATCAGCCACCGTCTGGCGGAAGTCTTCGACGGCGCTGATCGGGTGACGGTTCTCGCCGAAGGCCGAGAGGTTGTTCGAGACGAACCGGTCGCGAACCACACGAGGTCCAGCCTCGCGAGCGCGATGATCGGTCACGAGAGTTCGGGCACGTTCACCGATCGCGGTGGACGCGAAGGCAGCCGCGTCAACGGTCGCCTGGTTCTTTCCGGACTCGCGGTCGGGCGGCTCAAGAGCATCGACCTCTCGGTGGCGGGCGGAGAGATCGTCGGCGTGGCCGGTGTCGACGGCAACGGGCAGTCCGACCTCGAGGCCGCGGTATCGGCGCGCGTTGCGATGAAAGTTGGGCGAGTCGAGCTCGACGGGCTCGCGTTGATTCCGGGAAATCCCCGCAGCCGTCGAACGCGCGGCCTCGCCTATATCCCTTCGGATCGCTATCAGTTCGGTCTCGTCGGATCCATGGACCTTTCCGACAACTTGGACCTGGGCCGGGTTCCGCGGTGGCGGCGTTCACGGACCAAGCGGCGCGCCGGCCGAGTGGATGAGTTGGCCCTCTGGGACGTTCGCACCTCAGGCCCCGGCGCGAGAGCATCCTCGCTGTCAGGCGGCAATGCCCAGAAGCTCGTCCTCGCCCGCGAACTCGACGGCACACCGAAGGCAGTGCTCGCGTGCTACCCGACGCGGGGCCTCGACCCGGGGGCGGCCGACAGTGTCGCGGCCCGATTGGTCCGGTGCGCAAACGATGGCGCCGCCGTGCTGTGGATCGGCGCGGAGCTCGACGAACTCCTCGCAGTGGCGGACCGGATCGTCGTCCTCGCCGCCGGTCGCCTGCTCGGGCCGTTCTTCCCTCCCTATGACCGAGGGGCGATCGGACTGGCGATGGCCGGGGAGTCGCACGAGGTGACGGTCCCATGAGTACCGTGACGGCCGAGCAGCCCAGCACGCCGCCTGGCGGCTTCATCGCCGGAGTCGGCCGTCGGGCAACTTCGGGTGGTGTCGTTTCGCAGATCGTTGTGCCGGTCGCGGCCGTGGCCGCTGCCCTCGTGGTGGGTGGCGTGCTCATCGCGCTCGACGGCACGAACGCGTTCTCGGCATACCGGGAGGTCCTTCGAGCGGTGTTCGTCGGCAAGCGAGGGCTCTCCGACACCGCGACGGCGGCAACGCCGTTGATTCTCATCGGGCTCGGCTACTCCATTGCCTATCGGGCCCGGGTGTTCACCATCGGGGGCGAAGGTCAGTATCTGATCGGCGCCATCGCCGGCACCGCGTGGGTGACCGCGGGCGGGATCCGCACGTGGCCCGGGTTCGCCCTCGTCGTCACCGGTCTCCTCGTCGCCGCTCTCGCCGGTGCCCTGTGGAGTGGGATCGCCGGCTGGTTGGAGGTTCGGTTCGGGGCCAACGTGGTCATCTCCAGCCTGATGCTCGTCTACGTGGCGGGTTCAGTTCTGCAGTGGGCCGTGCGGACCGGGATCCGCGATCCGGGCTCGTTCGTTCCGAACAGTCGGCCGCTGTTGGCGGCGCAACTCCCGAGACTCCCCGGAACGAGCACGCATATCGGCTTCGCCATCGCCATGGCCCTCGTCCCGATCGCCGCCGTCTTCATGGCGCGCCATCGTGGCGGATTTCGGGTCATTGCGACCGGCTTCAACCCGAACGCGCTCGACGCCAACGAGATCAGCAAGAAGAAGATCGTGCTGCTGGTCATGGTGATCGCCGGGGCGTTGGCCGGACTCGCCGGCATGGTAGAGACCGCCGGATCGACGGGGCGACTGGGCGCGGCGGCTTCGGTCGGATTCGGTTTCGAGGCCATCATCGTGGCCATGGTCGGGCGTCTTCATCCGATCGGTGTTGCGGTCGCCGCCCTCGGGCTGGCCGGCCTCACGATCGGTTTTGAATCCACCCAACGGATCCTCGATGTGCCGTCGACCCTCGTCGGTGTGATCACTGCGCTCATCGTCGTGTTCGTCGTGATCGGTGACGCACTGGCCAATCGAGGAAGGGAGGGGCGCTGACATGGATGTGCTGCTCAAGATCGCGACACTGGAGGCGGCGATCCGTCTGTCGATCCCGGTGGCGCTTGCCGCGCTCGGTGCGCTCATCTCGGAACGCACCGGGGTCTTGAACCTCGGTCTCGAAGGGATGATGCTGTCGGGAGCGTTCGCCGGCTACATGGCCAACGAGGTCACCGGCTCGCCCTGGGTCGGTCTGCTGGCCGGGACCTCGGTCGGGTGTGGGTTCGGGGCATTGCTCGCTCTTGCGGTCGTGACGATCCGTGCCAACCAGGTCGTCACCGGCATCGCGTTCACGTTGCTTGCGTCATCGGGCACGACCTACCTGTTCCAGCTGAAGTACTCCATCGGCCAGAAGCCGCCGCGGGTCGATCGGCTCGGCATGCCTCCGCTGGTGGCGATGACGCTTGTGTGTGTGTTTGCGCTGTGGTTCCTCTTCCAGCGCACCACCATCGGGTTGGCGATGGCTGCCACCGGCGAGTCACCCGAAGCAGCCGATGCACTCGGGTACCGCGTCGTTCGGCTGCGCTGGATCGCGGCAACCATCGGCGGTGGTCTGGCCGGGCTCGGCGGCGCCGCGCTGACGTGTGGCCCGCTCGGGCTGTTCATCCGCGATGTCACCGCCGGCCGCGGCTGGGTGGCGTTGGCACTGGTGGTGTTCGCCGGCTGGCGACCGGGCATGGCGGTCGCCGGCGCGTTCCTGTTCGGACTCTGCGACGCGAGCCAGCTTCGGCTGCAGGGCACCAAGACCGACATCCCCTATGAGGTCTTCTTGGCGCTGCCCTATCTGGTCACACTCGCTGCCCTGGTGCTTCGTGCGCGGGCCAGCAAGACCCCGTCGGCACTTGCCGTCCCCTTCGTCCGCGGCGTCCACTGACGGACGCCGCTCCGCAAGCTCAGCCGCTCATGCTAGGTACACATACCTTGTGGCGGTACCTCACGAGTAGGCGGCCTGGATCTTTCCGAGCAGGTAGCGGCCGGCGGTGACGGGGTCGAACTGACGGGGCCGCTCGGCCGATTCACACGTCGGTAGGCACTCGACGACCGTGCTCCAGTTCGGCGTGTGGAAGAAGGGAATCGATATGCGCGCGATGGAACGCTTGTCGGGTGGTGGAACACGGACCCGGTGTTTGGTCGATTGCCAAAGACCATTGGTCCACACCGACATGAGGTCGCCGATGTTGACCACGTAGGCACCGGGAACGACGGGTACGTCGATCCAGTCGCCGGTCCGTCGGTCGACGACCTCGAGTCCGCCCGTGTCGTCCTGGAAGAGCACGGTAAGGCTGCCCCAGTCACTGTGAGGGCCCTTGCGGTACTGTCCCGGCAACGCGTCCGTAGTGACCGGTGGGTAGTGGTTCGCGCACAGGTTCGTGATGTGGTTGTCGATCTTGTCGTCGAAGAAGTGCTCGTCGATGCCGAGGGCGATGGCGAACAGTCGCATCAGGTCGACGGCGAGCGACTCCATCGCTGCGTAGTACTCCAGCCAGATCTCGCGCATGTCGCTCGGACGGTCGGGCCAGACGTTCGGCACCGACCAATCGTTGAAGGCATCACCGAG
>JANPDB010000367.1:0-11189 GCA_031431255.1 Acidimicrobiia bacterium
ACGGGTCTTCCTCGCCGACATCGTCAGCGGCACGGCCGAGTTCGTCGTAGTGATGGAAGACCTCGGTCACCTCGTGATGGGCGACCAGGTCGAGGGCGTGAGCCCCCGGCAGGCTCGTGATGCGGTGAAGACCATGGCCGATCTCCACGCCTGTTGGTGGGGCAAGGTGCAGACGCCGGCGATGGAGTGGGTGCCCAGCGTGGTGCACGCCCGCATCGAGGGCCTCGCCCAGATGTGGCCGGCGCTTTGGGGAGGGTTCAACGCCAAGTTCGCTTCGTCGCTGCCCGAGGGTGGGGCCGAGGCGGGAGAGCTCATCGCCTCCAACTACTGGGGCGTGATGCAGAAGATCTCCGAGTGGCCGTGGACCCTCCTGCACCAGGATTACCGCGTCGACAACCTGTTCTTCGACGCCGGCAGCGCGGAGCCCGTTGTCGTCATCGACTGGCAGGGCATCGGCCGCGGTCCCGGTATCTACGACCTCTGCTACTTCCTCGGAGGCTCGCTGACGGTCGAGGACCGTCGGGGGCACGAGGCATCGCTGGTGCAGGCATACCACGACCGCCTCGTGCAGCGCGGCGTCACCGACTATTCGTTCGAGCAGCTGTGGCACGACTACCGATTCGGTCACCTCACGAGTTGCTCCACCGCCGTGCTCGTCGGAGCCACCTTCGATCTTGCCAACGAGCGAGGACTCGCTCTGGTCGATACCCTCGCCAGTCGTCACTTCCAGGCGGTCGTGGATCATCGTTCGACGGAGATGCTGAGCGAGCTCGACGCCTGAGCGTCCCCGCGCCCGGCACTGTGACCCTGTTTCGACGTATGTTCGGACGCGCTCACTGTCCGGTGCAGCTGAGCGCGAGGGGGTGTTTCGAAACATGTTGGGCTCACGCTGGATTGCCGACCGGGTTCCCACCGATCGATTTCCCAACTACACGCGCGGCAACGCCGGCGAGGTTCTGTCCGACCCGGTAAGTCCGTTGGGCTGGACATTCGCATGGGAGAGCGGCATCGTGCTCGGTTGTCGCGACGGATTCGTACAGATGGGCGTGTTCGACGCCGACGAGTTCAGCGCCGAGAAACCGGAGACCTTCGGGCTCTTCGGTGGCTACTTCTACAACTCCTTGACCCAGGCCCGCCTGTTCGGTGTGCGCTCGGGCGCCGGATGGCAGGCGGTCGACAACGCCTACTTCGATGATCCGTCAGCGATTCCACCGTACGAGGAGCGTGACTGGCACACCTCACCGCGTCACACGGAACTGTTGGGCAAGCAGATGGCGTGGATCATGTCGACTCCTGTTGTTCCCGAGATCGAGCGACAGAAGCGTGACGCGAAGGCTCTGCGCGACAGTCGTCCGGATCTTTCGACCCTCACCAACGTGCAGCTTCTCGGCCGGGCGAGGTCGGTGCAACGCCATCTGGTGGCGATGTTCACCCAGCACGTGTGGGCATCGCTCGGGGCGTCCGTCGGTCCGGGCATCCTCGCCGCGCTGACCGCCGAGATCGATCCGACGATGGTGACCTCGCTGCTGTCGGGATTCGGCGACGTGGACTCTGCCGACATCGCCAACTCCGTCTGGGACCTGTCGCGTCAGGCCCGACGTTCGTCGGTTCTCAAGGCGTTGTTCGATCAAGGAATCGACGGACTGCTGGAACGTGTCCGGTCGAGCTCTGAACCCGACGCTGTGGCTTTTGCCGCGGCTGTCGACGACTTCATGTATCGCAATGGTTCCCGTGGTCCCAACGAGTGGGATCTCTACAGCTCGTCCTACGAGACCAAGCCTTCACTCCTCGTGTCGGCGATCGATCGGCTACGCGGCAATGACGACGCCGCCGATCCGCGCGCCGGTGAGAGGCGGGGCGCGGAGGAGCGTCAGCGCCTTTTCGCCCGACTCCAGAATGAGCTGTCGGGGAACGACGACGCGCTCGCCATGCTCTCGAACGGGCTGCACTCCGCCACGGTCTTCATGGTCGCTCGAGAGCGGTCCAAGACCAACAACATCCGTGCGCTGCATGAGATGCGCATGTGCTTCGACGAGCTCGGCCGACGGATGGTGGCTGCCGGTCACCTTTCCCACTCGAAACAGATCTACATGCTCGTCGAGGACGAACTCGAGGACTTCTTCGCCAACCCACGCGCGTTCACTTCGATGCTCGCCGAGCGCGAGGCGGACTACCTCTCGCTCTACGAACTGGATCCGCCCTACATCGTCGATGGTTCAGCTCCTCCGCTCACCGAATGGGTGCGACGCGCCAACCTCACTACCTCGCCCGTCGCCGTCGGTGACGTACTGAAGGGAGTGGCTGGTTCTCCCGGTGTGGTCACCGGCACTGCACGAGTATTGCTCGATGTCGACGACCCGACCGCGCTCGAGGTCGGTGACATCCTGATTGCGCCCAACACGGATCCCTCATGGACACCACTGTTCCTCGCTGCCGCTGCCGTGGTTGTCAACGTCGGCTCTGTCGCCACCCACGCGGTGATCGTGAGCAGAGAGCTCGGCATTCCCTGTGTGCCGGCGATCGCCGATGCCACCCGACGCATCCCCACCGGAGCCACGATCACGGTGAACGGTCACGACGGCACGGTCACCATCGACGCATTGCCCTAGTGTCCCGAGTCACAAGTCTGCTGCGGAATTCTCGGCCGGATTCCGACGTGGCGGCGTCCTCGTCGTTGCGGTTGAACGGGGCAGGCGATGCCTCCTGCGCCCTTGCCACGACGAATTCCGACTCGCGAATTCCGCGAGCTGCTTACGACTCGGGAAAGTAGGCGTTCTGCGCCCACCACGACGCGAGTTGCGGCAGCGATCCCTGGTAACCGTGCTCGGCGATCGGGCGGACGCCGCCGAAGTCGAGCAGACCGGTCTCCTTGAGGACGAGTTCGATATGGACGTCGGCGTAGCGCAACTGGAGGTAGCGATCGTGATCTCGTGCTGAGCCGATCATGGAGGTCCGCACGAGGGTCGTGGCGATGCTCGGTGCGAGCGGCTTTCGTCGGAGCATGGATACTGCAGCGCGCCAACCCGAAAGCTGGAGGCCGAAGTTCCCGACAGCCTCCAGCAACACGTTGGCGGCGACATCGACTGCGATCACCTTCCCGAACGGATTACGAGCGCGCATCACGTCGAGAGGGAAGTTGTTGAGCACTCCGCCGTCGATGAGGAAGTGCTCTCCATCGTGCACGGGCGGAAATACGCCGGGCAGCGCGAGGCTCGCCCGAACGGCGGTGGCGAGCGATCCGCGGTCGTGGATCTTCATATTGTTGGTCGAGAGATTCGTCGAGATGCAGAAGTACGGGATCCAGAGGTCCTCGATGGTGTGGTCGCCCGCGTGACGCTGAATGCGTTCACTGGTGCGCCGTCCCTTTAGGAGTGAGACCACCGGCAACGTGTAATCCATCAGTCCCTTGAAGTCAGCCTCCGTCTGGCTGATTTGCTCCTCGATGCCCAAGTCCATGCCCTGGTAGGCGGCCATGACGGCGCCGATGCTCGTCCCTCCGACGACGTCGCACGGAATGCCGAGTTCGCGCATGGCCCGAACCGCTCCGAGGTGGGCGAAGCCGCGGGCTCCGCCGCCGGAAAGCACGAGACAGTAAGGAACACCGGCGAGCATGCGAGCGACTCGACCGACGTCGTCGTCGCGGTCGATACGCACATGCAAGTGCGCGTCTGACGGGAACTGTCGAAGCATGCCAGCCGTATCGCTCGGAAGACGGGTCGACGCCGGATGCAGGAGCACGAGCGTTGTCGGCTGCAGCGTCGGCGCGTCAGCAGGCCACACCGGATGGCCATTCGGAATCGTGCCCGACTTCTCGACCAGCGCGACGACATGATCACCATGGGATAGGCACGCTGCGGTCCAGCGGCGATCCCGGGGATCGGCGACGAGGAGGAGCCATGGGGACTGCTCGGTACGACGATCGAGCCACGCGCCGAGACGCGAAAGGTTCAGCTCCGTGGCAGCGTCGGAGAGGTCGTCGTTCAATCCAACCGCGGCGCTGGCTTCTTGCGCGTCGATGACCGCGATCGGTTCAGGAAACGACGCAGCCAGTCGCTTCGCGAATGCGGTCACGTCCGCGACGCCGTCGCCCACCAGCGCGATCCGATGACCAGTAGGCGCGTCAGGTCGCGCTCGAGAGTCCAGTCGGCGCATGAACTCGCCGACGGTCCGCAACAGCACCTCCGGATGGGCGCGGCACATCTCGAGGAACGACCCTGCCTCGAACTCTGCGACGCGCGATGCCCGCATCGCAGTGAGAGTTGCGTTGCGAGCAGCGTTGCTCAGGAGGGCCCGCTCTCCGACGAGCTGACCGGTGCCCAGCATGGGGGGCGTCGGCTCCTTCGTCGACGACCTGTCATCGAAGTGTTCCGTGACCTGGAAGCTTCCCGATAACACGAGATAGGCGGACGTGGCCGGGTCGCCCTTCCGGACGAGGACCTCACCCGCCGCTACGTCGCGGATGACGCCGACCTTCGTCAGAGAAGCGATGGCTTCGTCGTCGGAGATGCCCCAACCGCTTCGCACGGCACGCGTGAGCTCCAGGTTGCGGAACTCCGCCATGGTGTTGCTCAGCACCACATCACGGACGCTCGCGTGCCGGTCGGCGATCGCGTCGAATGTATCGCCATCGAGTTCGGCAACTGTTGTCGTCGGCACATCGAGCGTGGCGCGGAGCTCCCCCAAGCGCTTTCCACCTCCAAGGAGTGTCCACGAACCACACGAACCGCCGATCGGGATCACATCCTGCGCGGTCGACCCCTCGACTCGCGTCGCAAACACATCGAGCGCGCCGGAGAGAATGACGCTGAGCCTTCGTGATGAGCCGTCGGGTGCAGCGAGCCACTCGCTCGATTGGAGTTGCCTCGTCGACATCGCTTCGGCCAGTTCCGCGAGGATGGAGTCATCGAGCCCACGGAACAACGAGATCGATCGCAGGGCTTCTGCCGTTGCCCGCATGGGTCACCGGCCGGCGAGTGACTTCACGCCGAAGCGACGTCGAAACTGATCGATCGTCATGCCTTCCGCCACGGAGTCGCTTGTCGCGATGACGCTGGCGGACCGGGGAAGTGAGAACAGCGGGGCCATCTCGCCGACATGGTCTCCGGCACCGACCGTCGTCACCACAACCGTCTCCCCATCGGGTTCTCGTCGAACAACATCGAACGTCCCTGACTCGATCAGATAGACGAGCTCGCCGCGGTCGCCCTGCGTGAACAGGGTCTCGCCGCTTGCCACCGAAACGACGCCGGGTTGCGTCGTCACGTGTGAACTCGGCGCCAACTCCACGACGTCGGTAGCGACGGGAAGCATTCGGTCGTCATGCGTGGAGACAACGACGATTCGACCATCATCGGCGAGGCGGCGATACACGTCCAGCACGCTCGCCACGGACCCGTGATCGAGATGCGCGGTTGGCTCGTCGGCCAAGAGCAGCGTCGGATCGAGCGCCAGGGCACGGGCGATTGCGACCCGCTGCTGCTGGCCCCCCGAAAGGTCGTCAGGACGATGGTCCAGACGCCCGCTGAGCCCGAGTGTCGTCAGAATCTCGGTGGCGCGCAGCTCAGCCCGGCGCCGCTTCACTCCGGCCGCGCTCATGACCACCCGGACGTTCTCCGCGGCCGTGAGCGAAGGCAGAAGGTTGAACGCCTGGAACACGATGCCGACATCGTTTCGCCGATAGTTCGTGAGTCCTCGGCCGGTGACACCGACCACGTCAACGTTCCGTAGGCGGATCGAACCGGCGGTCGGTTTGAGCATCGCTCCTAGACACGAAAGGACGCTGGTCTTTCCGCAGCCCGAAGGGCCGAGCAGCAAGGTGATGGAGCCCGGCCCGGCGCTGAAGCTGAGCCCGTCGATCGGGCGGATGGACTGTGAACCGCGCTGGTATTCAACGACGAGATCGCGTACGTGGAGACCGTCGTGATCGTCCACTGAATCAGGAGTGCTCATCTCACGCCCCCCGGAACGCAAAGGCGGGTTCGATCTTCAGGGAGCGTCGAAGGCCGGTGATGGACGCAAGCAGGCCGACGGCTACGGCGATCAGCGGAAGCAAGGCGAAGGAAACCGGTGGTATGTCGACGTTCATGGGGAACTGCGGGGCCAGCAACAGCGAGAGCCCGATGCCAAGGAGTGACGCGAGCAGCATGAGGAAGACCGCTTGCAGAGCGAGGCTCCCCCCGATCGAAACGGCCGATGAACCGGTGGCCTTGAGAACGGCGAAGTCCCGCGACCGCTCGAGTGACTGCAAGTACATCACGGAACCGACGATCAGCGCGGCAACGAGCCAAAGGAGCCCGCGTACCAGGTCGATCGTCTTTATCGCTTCCTTCAAGGGCTGGAGCATTTCCGTCTCGACGTCTCGTTCGTTGTCTACGACCCAGCCACTCGGCACCGTCTTCGGGGTTCCCCGTATGGCGACGGTGTTGGCGAGGGGGCGGCCGCCGAACGCCAGCTTCTGACCGTCAGCGATCGACATAAAGGCTATCGGCACGCCGGCGAGGATGCTCCGACTGTGGACGAGACCGACGACGGTGAATCGTTTCCCCCCGACGGTTATCGAGTCGCCGACCTTGCGTTCGAGTTTCGTGTCGAGAACGACGTCACCGTCTTTCGCCAGTCGGGCGCCTCTCGTCGGCTCGGGGTCCCCGAGCCCGCCGCGCACGACGCCGAAGTACGCGATCCGATCCTTCTCGCCGCGACCGACCGACGTGTTGCGGAACATCACGGGATCGGCGCGCTGAACGCCGAGCTGCTCGGCAGTCGGAGCCGTAGCGGCCTCGAACGGACTGCTCGCAATGAGTACACCGTTCGCCGTCGCGGGCCGCAGCCATCCGTCTGCCTCGAACGAGCGCAGCGAGTTGCGGACCTCGTTGCGAAATGAAGCTGAGATTCCTGTCATCACCAGGCTGAGTGCGAGCACCAACGCCGTGCCGAGCACAGCGATGGCCACCCTACGGCGCCGGAATTGCAAGTCCCTCCATGCGGTGAGCAACATCGGTTGGTTCCCTTTCGGCCCGGCGAAACGCCTGTACCTTCATCGTGAACCGCAAGGGCGGCATGTGTCTGATCGTAATCACAGAGCGAGATGGCCTGCTATTTCGGGTCTCGCCCTCATCGTAGGAGTCGTCCATACTGAACTCGTGCGGAAGACTGCGCTCCTGTGTCTTCTCGTACTGGCCGGATGCACCGGTGGCTCCGACGGTGGAGCGCGATCATCGGGCTCCACCAAGGTGTCCGCGGTCCTGCCGCCAGCGGTCGGCCTTCGCTTCGGCGCGTCGTGGGCTGATGTGGTGACGGCTGTACGCCCTTCGGTTCTTCGCATTGAGAACGCCGCGTGCGATGGGTCGACCTTTGTCGGCTCGGGGTTTGCAATGGGTGACTGGGTCGTCACGAACCGTCACGTGGTCGAGGACTACTCGAAGCTCGTGGTGCGGCTTTCGGACGATCGTCGGCTCGCCCCGACCCGGGTGCTGGTGTCGGCGACGGACGACCTCGCGTTGCTTCGGATAGGGGAAGCGCTTCCCGCACTCACGTGGTCATCGACGCCGCCACGGGTTGCCGACGAAGTGGCGGCTCTCGGGTTCCCGGAGGCGATCGGGTTCAGCTTTGCCAAGGGATCGGTAAGCGCGCTGAATGTCTCGCTCGAGTATCCAGGCGCGCCGCTGCGTGGCCTCCTGCAGACGGACACCGCGGTCAACTTCGGCAACTCCGGCGGTCCGCTCATCAACCGTCAGGGAGAGGTGGTCGGCGTGGTGGTGCTCACGCTGTCGAACACCGAAGGACTGGCTTTTGCCATCGACTCCACACGGGCGGCGCGCTTCGTGTCCGGTCAGGCGGGACGGCCATTGGGGGCGTGCACCAGAAGGCCTGCCGCGCCGGTCAGATCCAGCTCGTCGGCGCCGCCTGCGAACACCCTGTTGGATTGCGAGAAGGTCGTTCGCGCGTTCTACGCCGCGATCGACGCCGGCGATTTCGCCACGGCCTGGGAGATCGGCGGGAAGAACTTCGAGAAGAACAGCTCTTACCGGCAATTCGTCGATGGTTTCGACAAGACGGAGAAGACCGAGCTGCTCGTCCTCGATGCCGTCGGCGACATCGTCACCGTGCAGGTGACGGCGCGGGAGAGGACGGGTAGCGGACTGCGGACGTCCGTGTACCGGGGCACGTACCTCGTTCGCGACGGCCAGATTCGCAGCGGTGGCCTGAAACTCCACGCCCGCCGCTGATCGGCGCATCGACGCGCCGGCGGCCATCAGTGGCTAGTGCACTGAGTCGGAAGTTTCTGTTACCCCGATCCTTCCTCGCCAACTGCACAGTCTCAAAGAAGACGTGCGCCGGAAGTTTGTGGCGGAAGAGCGCAAGCTCGGGACGGGGGATGACCATCCCGAGTTGCATTTCGTTCGCGCACAGGAAACCGCGATCGGCACGCATCATGCGGACGTCGTGGCACAACGCGGTCATGAAGCCGGCACCGAACGCGTGACCATTCACGGCGGCGACTGTCGGGATCGGCAACATGATGATCCTGCCCATGAGCGCCATGAAATCCTCGCCGAACACCGAGCGATCGCCGCCCCGATGTTCACCGGTAGACGACACTCACTCGAGGTCCAGACCGTTGGAGAAGAACTTTTCGCTGCTCGACGTCGTCACGAGCGCCGCAGGACCTTCGGATGCCTCGACCTCGTCGAGTGCAGCGGCGAAGGCGCGCACGAAACTCGTGTTCCAACGGTTCTCGCCGCCATCCATGGTGAGGACGAACACGTCGTCTTCGCTCTGCAGTTCGATCATGTTCTTCTCCGTTCAGGGGTGGAGCGTGTCGTCGGAGCACGTTAGGTGACGGCCCAGCAAATTCGTTGCGAACAGCTGGCGAACCATGCTTCTCTCCCCGGGCGCGATCGCGTCACTCCGGTAGCTTCGGCGTGACCGACTGCCGAGAGATGGGAATAGTGCGTGCCCTCGTCGATCCACCAACGACCAGACAACACTGTTGACCTGACGGACATCATCCATTCGCTGCGGGAGAAGTCCGTTGAGGAACTCCTCGCCGATGGTCTTTCGGTCGACGGTACGTTTGACGAGATCGACGACCCCGTACTGATCGGACCTGACGGACTGCCGTTCGAGACGTGGCGAGAGGGCTATCCATACTCCGAACGGATGAGCCGCGCGGAGTATGAGGTCGAAAAGCGGCTATTGCAGATCGAGCTCCTCAAGGCGCAGAAGTGGATACAGGAATCCGGTCAACGCCTCGTGGTGCTCTTTGAGGGTCGCGACGCGGCCGGCAAGGGCGGCACGATCAAGCGGTTCACTGAGCACTTGAACACTCGGGGAACGCGTGTGGTGGCGCTGAGCGCTCCCTCGGAGAAGGAGCGGGGTCAGTGGTACTTCCAGCGCTACGTCCAGCATCTGCCGACAGCGGGCGAGATCGTCCTCTTCGATCGGTCCTGGTACAACCGCACGGTGGTGGAGAAGGTCATGGGGTTTTGCTCCGAGGCGGAGTATGACGAGTTCGTCCATCAGGTCCCGACGTTCGAACAGATGTTGACCCGTTCGGGCACCACGCTCGTTAAGTTGTGGTTCTCGGTTTCGCGACGCGAACAGATCACCCGTTTCACCATCCGTCGCATCGACCCGGTTCGGCAGTGGAAGCTGAGTGCGACCGATCTCGCGTCGCTTGATCTGTGGGATCACTACACGGCGGCCAAACAGGAGATGTTCCTCAAGACCCACACACCGGAGGCGCCATGGACGGTCGTTCGGAGCAATGACAAGAAGCGCGGACGTCTCGAGGCGTTACGGTTCGTGCTTCGCACCCTCGACTACCCGCAACGCGACGATTCCGTGGTGTCCTCGCCGGATCCGCTGATCGTCGGGCCGCCCGACAACGTGGCGGCCGACGCCGGCGAGTACGTCTGATCCCGCGGCGCCGAAGAGGGATGCAAACCAGGTGCTCATCGGAAGTGGGGTCTACAAAGACGGGAAGGTCTGCGCCACCCCGGACCTCGCCGGAACCGAGGAGTGGCTCGCCCGATCGGACTCGTTCGTCTGGCTGGGGTTCCGCAATCCCAGCCACGCCGAGTTCGGCGAGGTCGCTCGCCTCTTCGAACTCCCCCCGACGTGCGTGACGATGGCAACCGAGCCACACCTTCATCCCACGTACACCTCGATGGGAACGGCGTCGAGCCTGATCCTGCGCACCGTAAAGAGGAACGCGGCGCTCGGGCGTCTGTTCTTCGGCGAGGTCGCGGTCTTCTTCACCGATCGCTACGTGATCACCGTCCGCTATGGCGATGCCAGTTCGCTCGATTCAGTACGTACCCGCCTCGAGGCCGAACGCGAAACGCTGGCGCGGGGGACGGCGGGCGTTCTCCAAGCCATCATCGATCAAATTGTCAGTGATTACGTGCCCGTCCTGCACGGGCTGGAACACGAGATCATCGAGCTGGAACGCGACGTCTTCTCCGATGAGCATCGTCGCTCGACGCGCCGGATCTACGAACTGAAGAAGGAGGTCTTGGATCTCTACGGTCTTGTTGACACGCTCACCGATCCGTTGAATCGGCTCATTCGGAGCCGGGAGCCGTGGATGACCGACGAGGCTCGTGAACGACTCCAAGACCTCGACCACGAAGTCAACCGGTTGTCCAACCGCGCCCGTTCGATCAGCGACCTTCTCACGAGCGCGCTGGGCGCTCACCTTGCCCAGGTAGGTGTTCGGCAGAACGAAGACATGCGGCGAATCTCCGCGTGGGCGGCGATCCTCGCGATACCCACGTGTATCGCGGGCGTCTACGGAATGAACTTCGCCTCGATGCCAGAACTCAATGCCCGCTACGGATACCCGGCGACACTCCTCGGGATCTTCACCCTGTGTGCCCTGTTGTTCCGCTGGTTTCGTCGGAACGATTGGTTGTGATCTCCGGCACGAGCGGAGGTACCTCACATCGTGGCGGGGTAGTAGCCACCCTCGGCAACCATGGCGACGTCGGAACGGAAGTCCGATGCGAAAGGCCAGACCTCTTCCTCGCCTTCGAGCGGGCCTTGCGCGAACCGGCCGAACTCGCCGCCGACGCGTTCGTTGCTCACAATCGACCACGCTTGACGCTTGTAGGTCCAGTTGTCGGGCTGGAGTCGGTGACACTCGTTGAAGTGGGCGATCGCCAGGTCTCGTTTCCCGCCCGCCCACA
>JANPDB010000368.1:0-4550 GCA_031431255.1 Acidimicrobiia bacterium
CACGCCCGGACACCCTGCGATACCGCGGAGCTTCTGGCCGACCGCCACACCGATGGCGGTCGCCTCGTCACGCCGTCGCCACGTCGAGAAGTCGGGAACTCCAACGTTCCCGTCGATGATGAACGGTGGCTCGCGACTCGACAGAAGGTCGCGCATGCGACGACGCTCGATGATGACCGGGCGGTACGACACCGGGTTCTCCACGTAGTCGTCGACTTCGTCGATCGTGACGAACCAGAGGTCGTTCTTCGATCCGCCGCTGCGTTGGTTGACGCGCCGGTCCAGTTCCCTCATGACCTGGCGGATGCCGTGGAGATACTCGACGACGGTCGTCTTGCTCCGCTCGCGCGACTGGTTGAACAGTGCGGCACTCGCCGAAGTCTTCGCCACGCGTCGACGTTTCGACCGGGGGACCGACTCGAGGGCGGCGGCCCGGTCAGCGGCGAGTCCGTGGCCTCGCAACAGCGGTGCGTGGTCTTCGGCGGCACCTCGCATGCGGTCGACGAGCGCGAGGGCCAACGACGGATCCGTTCCCCACGTCTCGCAGGCCGTCTCCCATTCGTTCGGACCCCGACTACCGAAGTGGACGACGAACTCGCCGAACGCCCGCAGGAACGGCGCCGCTGCGGGGTCGGCGCGCAGCCGTTCGTCGAGGCCGTCGAGACCCCCGTCGAACTCTGCTGTGAGCGCGGCGTCGGCGGCGACGAGCCGGCCGAGTTCCCACAACACACCGGCGGGAGCCGCCGAGGCGACGTCGCCGATGCCACCCATGAGTCGGGCGGTCAGTTCGGGGCGGCCGAGCCTGTCGCAGAGCTGCACCAGCAGTCCGGCCGGAATCGAAGCCTGCCCGGACACGACCAGATGGCGCTCGAAGAGCTCCGCACCGAGGGGCATCGACGACCGGACGAAGGCCACGAGCTCGCCATCTGTCGCCGACTCGAACGACGGGATCGACTCCAGCCACCGCTCGACGCTTCGACGGTCGTGGCCCAGCTGGGGGAGCTCCTTGGTCCGAAGGGTCCGCATCGCAAAGGCCACGGCGGCGATCGACGACCGCAGACGTCGATCATGTGGACCACGGACGTAGGGCGGTGCACTTGACGTTCCCAGGTACTGCTGATCGACGCTCGCCACGTCGGTGCCGGGGAATCGTGCGGCAATCAGGCGCTGCGACGACACGTTCAGGTAGGTGTACCCGCCGAAGACTCCGGTGAGCGCAGTGGGGTCGTTGTCGATATCGGCCCTGGTGAGGATCCCGGCAGAGGTTGCAGCACCCTCGAACGCCGCCCTGGTGACGGACCAGTTGACCGTGAAGCTGAGGGGATACTGCACCTCGGGGAAGACCTCGCCGGCGTTGCCGCGGGTGTAGAGCGGAAACCGTCGAGATGCAGCGAGACCGAGGTATTGGCCGTCGGCGATGGGCATCCAACAGTGCTCCGGGGCAGCGAGGGACGCGTTGGAGGAGGTCATGGCCCACGGTACCGCCACGACGCGCGCCCGACGGGCCTCAAAAGGTCGGCGAGATAGCAACACCAAGTTGATAGACAGGGACTCAAGGAATCGATGTGTGGGAATAGCCGATCGCCAAAGGCGGTTCCCTTACCCCACGGAGATACGTCCGACGCACCCGCAGGAGTTCCCATGACCACCAGCCCTTCAGCACCCGACCAAGACGATCGGCTCACCACGGCGGCGCCGTCGCGCGGCACGATCGGAACGCGGATCATGCCCGTCCTTCCCCTTCCGCACGGCGTAGTGCTCCCCGGCCAGGTCGTCACGATTTCGCTGGAGAGTTCCGAGGCCCAGGTCGCCGTCGAAGGTGCCCTGGGCCACGAGCGCCGTGTGCTTCTGGTGCCCCGTCCCGACGGCCGTTACTCGTCGGTGGGCGTCGTCGGACGCATCGAGAACTCCGGTGAGCTTCCCAACGGGACGAAGGCCATTGTGGTCCGGGCGACGCGACGCGCCCGTCTCGGCAGCGCGGTCGCCACTCCAGTGGCGACTACCGGTGCAGCGGCCGAAGCCGAGGTCCTGTGGCTCGAAGCGATCCCGGTCGAGGAGAGTGCACCGTCCGCGTCGCGTCGCGAGATGATGCGGGAATACCGGGCGCTCGTGGAGACGATGGTCGAGCGCACGCAGAACACGCGGGTGTCGGTTGACCTGAGCGCGATCGACGATCCGAGCCAGCTCGTCGACACGATCGCCTACTGGCCGGAGCTCTCGTCGGAGCGCCGGGTGCAGGTCCTCGAGACGATCGATGTCGACGAACGGTTCGGCCTTGTCGGCGAATGGCTGCGTGAAGCAATCGCCGAGCACGAGGTAAAGCAGAAGATCGCCCAGAGCGTCGGCGAGGGCATGGAGCGCCAGCAGCGGGAGTTCCTCCTCCGTCAGCAGTTGGCGGCGATCCGCAAGGAGCTCGGCGAGAGCGACGACGGTTCCGACGCAATCACTGACTACCGAGCCCGAATCGAGGCGTCGGTCATGCCGGACGCCGTCCGCGCTGCAGCGACCAAAGAGGTCGATCGGCTCGAACGGATGAGCGAGCAGAGCCCCGAGCAGAGCTGGGTGCGGAACTGGCTCGACACGATCCTCGACCTCGCGTGGGGCGTCGAGTCGAACGATCGGCTCGACATCGCCGCCGCCCGCGCCGTGCTGGACGCAGACACGACCGGGCTCGACGACGCGAAGGAGCGAATCGTCGAATGGCTGGCAGTCCGAAAGCTCCGAGCCGAACGCGATGCTCGGGAGGCCGCGGCCCGCACGGTCGCGGAGTCCGGCGATTCCGAGGGCGACGACGAATCCGCTTCGGATCGAAACGTCATCGAGCCGCAGGGAGAGGTTCTGGGCACCGCAGACATCCCGGTGCCGGTCGTGGTCGCGCCGCGCGGCGGACGCGGTGCGATCATGATGCTCGTCGGTCCGCCGGGCGTGGGCAAGACGTCCATCGGCGAAAGCATCGCCCGGGCCCTTGGCCGCTCGTTCGTACGCGTTTCGCTCGGAGGCGTCCGCGACGAGGCAGAGATTCGCGGGCATCGACGCACCTATGTGGGAGCGCAGAGTGGTCGTCTGGTCAAGGCAATGCGAGAGGCAAAGACGATGAACCCGGTCATCCTCTTGGACGAACTCGACAAGCTCGCTGCCGGTTGGTCCGGTGATCCGGCATCAGCATTGCTCGAAGTTCTCGACCCTGCCCAAAATCACACGTTCCGAGACCACTACCTCGAAGTCGATCTCGACCTCTCCAACGTGGTGTTCATCGCCACTGCCAATACGCTGGATTCGATCGCCGCGCCCCTTCTGGACCGTATGGAAATCATCGCTGTTGACGGGTATACGGATGATGAGAAGGTGGTGATCGCCCGCAATCACCTTTGGCCGCAACAGTTGCGCGAGCACGGCCTCAGCGGCGACAACGCGACGATCTCTGATGACGCTTTGCGAAGCGTGATCGAGGGATACACGCGAGAGGCAGGAGTGCGAACCCTTCAGCGGACACTCGCAAAGCTGCTTCGAAAGACCGCGACGAAGCGGACCACGGCGGCCTCCGACGAACCCTTCGCCATTGACACGCCGAGCGATGTCGTGGCGCTCTTGGGTCGCCCGAAGCGGACACGCGAAGAGATATCGGGGCGCATCGACCGCCCCGGTGTGGCGACGGGTCTCGCGGTGAGCGGCGCGGGCGGCGATGTCCTCTTCGTCGAAACGACGTCGATGCCCTCGTCGGGGGAGCTTTCGATCACCGTCACCGGCCAGCTCGGTGATGTCATGAAGGAGTCATCAGCGCTGGCGATGTCCTTCGTCCGAGCCAACGCGGAGGCTCTCGGAATCGCCCCGGAGAAGCTGGCCGACCGCCGGATCCACGTGCACTTCCCGGCTGGTGCCGTCCCCAAAGATGGGCCGTCGGCCGGCATCACCATGACCACCGCGCTGGTCAGTCTTCTGACCGATCGAACCGTGAAGGCCAGTGTCGCGATGACCGGCGAAGTCACCTTGCAGGGCAAGGTTCTCCCGATCGGGGGCGTGAAACAGAAGCTTCTGGCCGCGCACCGCGCCGGGGTCACCACGGTGATCATTCCGGCACAGAACGAACCCGACCTTGACGATGTGCCCGCCCACGTGTTGGCCGCCCTTGACGTTCATGCGGTGAATTCCATGCATGAGGTTTTACGCCTTGCGTTGACCTGACATCGCCAAACCAAGAAATGTGCTGTTCCAGTTTCAGGACAGGAAGCACTTCTGCAATACTGTCGGCTCATGGCCACAGCAAAAAAGAAGTCCATGTCCAAAGAGCACAAAGAAGCACTTGCCGTTGGGCGATCCCAAGGTCGCGCTATCCGCAACTATCTCGAAGCCCTCGAAGCCCACAAGCCGAAGCGGGGACGCAAGCGAACGCCGGATTCCATTGCCAAACGGCTCGGCGCGATCGAAGCCTCGTTGGAAGAGGCCGGACCCATGGACCGCCTTCTTCTCATTCAAGAGCGCGCCGACCTTCAGACTGAGCTGGAGTCACTCGAGGCCGGCATCGACCTTGCCGATCTCGAAGAGGCCTTCGT
>JANPDB010000369.1:0-3190 GCA_031431255.1 Acidimicrobiia bacterium
ATCGCCTCGAACTCGGCTTCCTTGCCGGCTCTGATGGTGATGTGGGCGAGGATCGTTGCCATCTATTGACTCACTTTCGTTGTGCAGGGATTGCGGAAACGATCGCACCGGGACATCTATCGGCTCACTTTCGGTGTGGGATGTGCGGACATCGTCGACGGAGTCAGCCCCGGCCGACGAAGCCCCACTCGCCCATGATCTCTACCTCTATGGCACTTCGGGCGGCCAGCAGAGCCGCACCTCTCTCGGCCAACTCGGCGAGCCCACCACCCAACGCTGCTTCGATCGCACAGGAGAATGCCTCCCCCGCCAGGCTGTAGACCTTGGCGACATCGTCGAGGTGGAGGCTCTGGCGCGGGCCCGCGTCGAGAGCGGCGAGCGCGCCAGTGATCACCGACGTGCCGGGAGCGGCAGCTAGCGTGTCGCGGGCGAACGTTTCCATCGAGATCGTCTCTTCGCGCATCCAGGCGATCTCGTGTGCGGCACGGGTGGCGGCATTGCGGAGGATGTTCTCCAACATCTGCACGCTTACTTTTCCGGCATCTGAGTGCACCTCAGGACCGATGACCTCGAGCAGTTCGCGTCGGCAGTCGAGGATGATCTGGGCAGTGGTGGGAATCGATATCACGACGAGACCCCGTTGTCGGCAGAGAGCTGTTCGTGCATGGCGCGCAGCGCGTCGATCGGCTCGGCCAGTGCACTGCAGGCGGCCAGGAAGTTCATGTGCCCGACGGTCGCTGCGTTGATGTTGTACGTCGTCATCACACCCCCGGTCTTTCCCTCCGCCATGGTCGACATGGCCTGAACGATCTGGCTGAACACCTTCACCGCCGAGACCACCGAGAAGTACCCGATGGTCGCCTGGTTGACGTGGAGTTCTGATGTTCCCGTCTTCTCCCGGTACCGGGCGAGGAAGCCCTCCGGATCAGCCCCGTAGAGCTGCGGTCCCGAAGCGGCCGAGTACGTCACGTACCAGCCGAGGTCTTCGCGGGGGTCGCCGATGTGGGCATATTCCCAGTCGATGAGGCGATGGCCGCCGTCGGACGGGTCGATGAGGATGTTCGCTGGTTGCAGGTCGCCGTGCTGAAGCACGAGAGGCATGGGCGGTGGGCGGTGGGCGTCGAGCCATGCGGCCAGGTAGCGCATCGTCGGGTTCGACTCGGCGAGGAGCCTCTCGTTTTCTGCCCACGAGCGGTTCACGCCCGACATGTAGGCATCCCAATCCGCCGGACGCTCGAGCACGGAAGGGAGTGCGTCGAGATCGACCTTCGGCACCGTGGCGATGGTGTCGACGAATGCGTCGCGGATCGCCGTGAACCGAGCGTCTTCGGGCGCCGCGCCTTCGGCGACCAGCGCGTTGAGCCCGGCCTGCAGCGAGGGGCCGGCACAGAACTCGAGCACGATGGCCTTGGTACCGAGGTGCTCACCTGTGCCGTCGTAGTGCAGGGCGGCAGGCATCGGTATCGACGGCTGGCTGGAGAGGCTTTGCAGAACAGCCCACTCGGTGTCGCGATCGGTGACCAGCATGGTCTTGTCGGGTGGTGGGTCACCTCGCAAGACGAGCGTCTGCACAACGCCATCGCTCCACTCGACCTCCGCCCGCGCCATCACCCGGCTGTAGCCACCGGTCATCAGCGCATAGGAACGCACCGTTGCCGTCCTGCCGGTCCGCTGAACGTTGAGAAACGCCGATATCCGGGCGGGCATCGCTTCGAGATCATGCATGCGGTGTTCCGTTCATTCGTTGAAAGAGCACGAGTCCGAAAGTGGTGACCTCAAGCGAGAGGACCGCCGGCGAACCATCGCTGGAACATCGGCTCGAGCGCACTCCACACAAGCTCGACGATCAGTCCACTAGGAGGGGAGACATAGGAGATCGCGCCGAAACCGTCCTCGGGCGCGCGTCCCGAGGCAGCGAGTGCCCAACCCTTCGCGAGCAAAGATCGTGTTTCTCCGGCCACGTCATCGACCCACACGCCGGTGTGGTGGATGCCGGGAACGACCCGTCCGTCCCAGAACGATCCGCTCGCGCCCTCGAGGAGCTCGATGTGCTGAGGTCCCTCGACCGAGTATGTGAACCGCAACGGCACCTTGATAGCGCCGGTCGACGGCGTCCAGATGTCTTGTTCGCGCTCTTGGAGGGAACACCAGGTGACTCCGAGATCGGCGCCCATCTCGCTCATGGCGATCTGGATATCGGGGACGCGAACCCCGATATGGAACGCGCGGGTGAAGTCGACGCTCACCGGCGTTCTAACGGCTCAGAATGGTGACGCCCGAGATGCCGGGCGCGCCGTAGACGTGCGTATAGGCGGTCTTCGGATTGTTCGGAACCTGCCGGGCGCCAGCGTCGCCACGGAGCTGCAGCACGTTCTCGTAGACCTGACGGAGCCCTGATGCACCAATCGGCTCGCCGTTGGCCAGGCATCCGCCGTCGGTGTTCACCGGCAGGCGACCACCGATCTCGGTCTCGCCGTTGGCCAGCATCGCCTCCTGTTCACCGTGCTCGCAGAAGCCGTTCTCGGCCATGTGCATGATCTCGGCGCCCGCCTCGGTGTCCTGCAGCTGGGCGAGGTCGATGTCCTTCGGCCCGATCCCCGCCATCTCGAAGGCTGCCTTGGACGCATCGACGGTCGGGCCGGCGTTGTGCTCGAGGGCGATCGAAGGGGCGAGCACCTCGAAGCTCCCGAAGCGGCGGGACTTCACCACTGCGGCTTTGAGGAAGACCGGTCGGTCGGTGTACTTGTGGGCAAGATCACCACGGCAGAGCACAAGGGCGACACCGCCTTCGGCGGGGTTGCAGAACATGTACTGCGTGAGCGGGTAGCTCAGCATCGGGGAGGCGAGCACTTCCTCTTCCGAAAGCGGCTTCTGGCGCCACGCCATGGGGTTCATCGACCCGTTGCGGAACGCCTTGGCCGACACCCGGGCGAGGCTCTGGTTGGTGATGCCGTATTGGTGCATGTACCGGTTGATCTTCATGCCGAAGAACTGGGTGGTGAGAGCCAGACCGGACGAGCCGTACCAGTCCATCCCCTTGGTCTCGACCCGGAACGCGCCGCGCTCGTGCTTGTCGAACCCGATCGCCATGCCGATGTCGGAGAGGCCGGAACGGATGGAGCTGTAGGCGCTGAACAACGCCGAGCCACCGGTGGCGCAGCCGTTGGCCACGTTGATGAACTGCAGGCCG
>JANPDB010000370.1:0-3407 GCA_031431255.1 Acidimicrobiia bacterium
GCGATCGCCATGGGTCACCCGTTCGGGATGACCGGGGCCCGCATCCTGACGACACTGCTCAACAGCCTCGTCGCCACGGACCAGACGATCGGGCTCGAAACGATGTGCGTCGGCGGCGGGCAGGGCATGGCCATGGTGATCGAACGGCTGAGTTGAGCTCGTGTTCGGGTCACGCGCCGCGACCAGGGGTGGGGAACGCCTGACTTGAGTCGGTGATCGGGTCAGGTGCCGCGGCGAAGGGTGGGGAACGGCTGAGTTGAGCTCGTGTTCGGGTCACGCGCCGCGACCAGGGGTGGGGAACGCGAGTCGCAAAGACGGACCCGCTCCCCGGGCGGACTTCTAGACTCGGGGAAATGTCGGGAACCGTCGTCGTCGGAACGCAGTGGGGCGACGAAGGGAAGGCCAAAGTCGTCGACCTCCTGAGCGAAGACTCCGACGTCGTCGTGCGCTACCAGGGTGGTCACAACGCCGGGCACACGGTCGTGGTCGGCGACCGGAAGTTCGCGTTCCGCCTCACCCCGTCAGGCATCCTCTACGACCACGTCACGCCCGTGATCGGCAACGGCGTGGTGTTGCACACCCCGACGCTGTTCGCTGAGCTCGACATGCTCGCCGCGGCCGACATCGATACCTCACGACTGCGTGTGAGCACCAACGCGCACCTGATCATGCCATGGCACGCCTTGCTCGATGCCCTCGCCGAGACCCGCCGCGGCGAGAAGGCACTCGGCACGACGAAGAACGGCATCGGTCCGGCCTACGTCGACAAGGCGGCTCGGGAGGGCATCCGGGTACAGGACCTGCTTGTGCCGGCCCGGTTCCGCGAGCGTCTCCGGTACGCGCTCGACGAGAAGAACGTCGTTCTCACGAAGGTCTACGACGCCGATCCCATCAGCGAACACGACATCCTCGCCCAGTACCTCGACGAGATCGCACCGCGCCTCGCGCCCTATGTGTGCGACACCGTCGATCTGATCCACCGGGCCCTCATCGCGCAACAGACGGTCCTCTTCGAAGGAGCGCAGGCGACCTTCCTCGACATCGATCACGGCACCTATCCCTTCGTCACATCCTCGAACCCCGTGGCCGGTGCTGCCTGCGCCGGCGCCGGGGTTGGCCCTCGCGATCTCACCCGCATCGTCGGCATCGCCAAGGCCTACGTGACCCGGGTCGGAGCGGGTCCGTTCCCGACCGAGCTCCACGACGCAGTTGGCGACACGATCATCGAGACGGGTCACGAATTCGGAACCGTCACCGGCCGTCGGCGCCGAGCGGGCTGGTTCGATGCGGTCATGATGCGTCAGGCCGTTCGGCTGAACTCGCTGACCGAGCTGGCCGTGATGAAACTCGACATCCTCGACGGATTCGAGTCGGTGAAGATCTGCGTGGCCTACGACATCGACGGGTCCCGCCACGAGTTTCTCCCGTCGGACCTCGGCCTCTTCAGTCGTGCCGTCCCGGTGTACGAGGAGTTCCCGGGCTGGAGCACCGACATCTCCTCGGCCCGGTCGTTCGGGGAACTCCCGGCGAATGCGCAGGCGTTCCTCGCCGCGTTGGAAGCCCGGAGTGGGGTCCGCATCTCGCTCGTCGGAGTCGGTCCGGAGCGCGATCAGATGCTCGCTCCGTAGTGTCCCGAGTCACAAGTCTGCTGCGGAATTCTCGGCCGGATTCCGCCGTGGCGGCGTCCTCGTGGTTGCGGTTGGACAAGGCAGGCGCTGCCTCCTGCGTCCTTGCCACAACGAAATCCGACTCGCGAATTCCGCCAGCTGCTTACGACTCGGGACACTAGAGGTCATCCGCCGACTGGCAGAATCAATCAGTGATCGATCGCTACTCGCTACCGGACATGGCCGCCCTCTGGACCGACGAGGCGAAGGTCGCCCGCTGGCTGGCCGTCGAGCTCCTCGCCACCGACGCCCATGCCGAGTTAGGCATCGTGCCGTCGGCGGACGCCACGGTGTGCCGGGAGCGGGCGCGGGTGAGCGCCGCCGAGGTGAACGAGCGGGAGAAGGTCACCGATCACGACGTCGCAGCATTCGTCGATGTGGTGCAGGCATCGATCGGGATGCCGGCCGGCGCATGGATCCACTACGGGCTCACGTCGACCGATGTCGTCGACACCGCCCTGTGCCTCGCCCTCACCGAATCTGCGGACCTTCTCATTGACGGAGCCTCGGCTCTGATCGCGTCCCTGCAGCGACGCAGCCTGGAGTTCGCGGACACTCCCTGCATGGGTCGCACCCATGGCATTCATGCCGAGCCAACGACCTTCGGGGCCAAGCTCGGACTCTGGGCGCTCGCGGTTTCGCGCGATCGCGAACGACTCATTCGTGCCAGGGCTGCGATCGCCGTGGGCAAGCTCAGTGGCGCGGTCGGAACATTCTCGAACATCGACCCCTTCGTCGAATCATATGTGTGCGAACGATTGGGCCTCACGCCGGTCCCCGCCACACAGGTGGTTGCGCGTGACCGCCACGCCGAGTTTCTCGGCGCCTGTGCGTTGGTCGGTGCCACCATTGAAACCATCGCCACGGAGATCCGACACCTCCAACGAACCGAAGTGCGCGAAGTCCGCGAACCTTTCCGAGAGGGGCAGAAGGGTTCGTCGGCGATGCCGCACAAACGCAACCCGATCACGGCCGAGCGTCTCGCCGGCCTCGCCCGGATCCTGCGCGGCAATCTCGTCGCCGGACTGGAGAACGTTGCGCTCTGGCATGAACGCGACATCTCGCATTCGTCGGTCGAGCGGGTGATCCTGCCGGACTCCTGCCTCCTCACGCATTACATGCTGACGAAGGCCCGGTCGGTGATCGACGGATTGTTCGTCGACGTCCGCCGGATGCGAACGAACATTGACTCATCGTTCGGGCTTGTCTTCAGCCAGTCCATTCTCCTCGCCATGGTGAGCGCAGGAACGGGACGTGACGACGCCTATCGGATCGTCCAAGAACTGGCCCTCCGCGCCTGGGACGAGGAGCGGTCGTTTCGCGCTCTGCTCGAGGAGGACAGGCGGGTACCGTTCACCCCGTCTGAGCTCGATGAGATCTTCGACCTCGGACGCGTCTTGCGCCACGCCAACCGGACGGTCGACGCGGCGCAAGCCATTGTGATCTGAGAGAACGAAATCGGCTGTCGTGGGACAACCGTCTGGTTCCTACATGCTTCGGCGTATTCCGGCGGCCTTCAGCACGGCCGCGTCGACGCCGAGCTCGCGCCACGACGAGTAGCTGATCCCCTTGCGCTCACTGAACTCGAGCGCTTCCGCGACGAAGGCCTCTTCGAGATCGGCAAGGTCGATGCCGGCCTCGAGTGACTCCAGCTCAGTCTGAAGGTCGGCGCGCTCTTGAATGAGAAGAAGGCGGTCCATGGGTCCGGCCTCTTCCAACGAGGCTTCGATCGCGCCGAGC